>JAPLUM010000782.1 GCA_026397605.1 Verrucomicrobiota bacterium
CATCGGAGAGCAAACGCACCCTCAGCAGAGCCACGAAAGGCTACTCATGCCATCAAAAAGTCACCCAAAACGACCGAGCTCTGTGGAATCACGAAAACTGCGGCTGGTGGGACAGGCTCTATTTATCGATCCTATTTATCCAGAAGAGAACTAACCCCGCATAACACGAAGGAATCCCCGCCTTTTGTTAAATCCAAGTCCCTGATGGGATCGCGGTATCTTTCGGAATCACGACAATACCATCGCGGATATGGAAGAGCTCACTGTCCATGTTTTCAGGTTTCCCATCTGGCGTGATGACCACATTGTCACCAATGTGAACATTTTTATCAATGATGGTGCGCTCGATACGGCAGTTACGACCAATCCCTGGAGCTGGCTTGTTTGGATCAGTGCCAGCAGCGCCAGCGTAATAGTCAGCCCCCATGATGACCACTTCACGCAGGGTCGTGCCAGTCTCAATGATGGAACGCACACCGATGACAGCGGTCTCGATGTGAGCGTCCGTTATGATGCAGCCATCTGAAATCAGCGCCTCCTTGATTTCTGCACCATTAATCTTTGTTGCAGGAAGAATTCGTGCATGAGTAAAGATAGGAGCCACAGAATCAAAGAAATCATATTGAGGCACCAGTTTACACAGATCTAAGTTGGCGTGGAAGAAGGATCGGATGGTACCGATGTCTTCCCAGTAACCCTGGAAATTAAAGGCGTGAACATTGTACTTTTTGAGCGCTGATGGAATGATGTGCTTTCCAAAGTCCATGCAGTCATTGTCGAGACTGTCGATCAGAGCTTGGCGATTAAAGACATAAATACCCATGCTAGCCTGATAACGAGGCTCATCCAATGAAAGGCCCAACTCAGCAAGAGTCTCAGCTGGCATTTGCAGACTCTTGAGAATTTCTGGATCTTTTGGCTTTTCGACAAACTCATGAATACGCCCTGCCGCATCCGTTTTCATGATACCAAAGCTCGTGGCATCTTGCGCGTTGACCGGGAGTGTCGCGATCGTCAGCTCAGCTTTCGTCTTGATGTGTTGCGACATCACTTCACGAAAATCCATGCGGTAAAGCTGATCACCGCTGAGGATCATGTAGTAGTCGTAGTTATTCTCTGTGAAGTAGCGGAGATTCTGTCGCACCGCATCAGCCGTGCCCTGATACCAGCGCTCACCGTCCTGCGTCTGCTGGGCAGCTAAGACCTCCACAAAACCACGAGTAAACTGATCAAACTTATAGGTTCTGGCGATGTGCCGATTCAAAGAGGCGCTGTTGTATTGAGTCAGCACATATACCTGCCGCACGCCTGAGTTGATGCAGTTACTGATCGGAATATCAACGATTCGATATTTTCCAGCCAGAGGAACTGCCGGCTTGGCACGATCTTTGGTCAGTGGGAAAAGGCGTGTCCCAGCACCACCGCCCATGACGATGGCCAATGTGGAACGGCGAAGAATAGCATCTGTGGCAAGATTATTTGGCATGATCGGAGTCGGTTTCATTGTTTTGCTAGATAAATCACGCAAAGGCAAGCGTTTCCATCACCACGCAGGTGAAAGAACTCTTTTTTGGGCCCTCTTAACCATAGCAAACAACCACCTTTCCACATGTCCCCCATTGTCAAAAACCAGCTTCCGATTGTCATCACCACGTTAGCTCTGTCGTGCCTAAGCGCCCAAGGGGCTGTAAACTTCGAAAAGCAACTCCTACCCATCCTCCAAAAGAAGTGTCTCGACTGCCACAGCGCCACGAAAGTGGTCGATGGTAAACCAAAGAAACCCAAGGGTGATCTGCGACTGGATGCTGCCTGGGCCATGCTCAAAGGTGCTGAAAACGGTCCTTCCATTGTTCCCAGCAATCTCGCTAAAAGTTACATGCATGAAGTGGTCAATCTACCCAAAGATGACGACATGTTCATGCCACCGAAAGGTGATCCCATGACCGCTGAGGAAATCAAACTTCTCAAAGAATGGATCGAGTCCGGTGCAGACTTTGGCGGATGGACAGGCAATATGGAGGGTGCCCCAGCAGACGCTGTCGCTGCCGCAGCAGCATCCGCCCCAAAGCCCGTGAAACCACGCGAACATGATCTCTTTTACACAGAGCTTTCCAAAGATCTGAAGCCAGCCACAGAAGCTGACATCAACCAAGCCAAAGCTGGCGGTGCCCAAGTCTCTTTACTGAAGGTCGAAAAGTCGCGCTACTCATGCCTCTCAAAAATCACATCGCCCAATTAGATCTAGGACGCACCGTCATTACCGATGCAGCCATGAAAACCTTATCAGAGCTTTCTCATCTTGCGGTTTTAGATTTACGCCAGACTAAAATCACAGATGCAGGCCTAGCCTCACTGAGCAGCCTCAAAAAACTTCAGACCCTTAACCTTTACGGTACCGAGGTTACTGATGCAGGCTTAAAATCCCTGCTGCCGCTGAAAAGCCTCCAGCAAATCACTCTATTTCAGACAAAAGCCACTCCAGCCGGAGTCAAGCTACTGACTGATGCCATTCCAGGCATTCAAGTCACCCTCAAGTGATCTTGAAGCCAAATGAGCTATCTCAAAGTCGATTTAGACTCAACCTTATTTAGAGCCACGTGAAAAAGTGGCATTTAAATCACATTCAAGCTTGCTTGTCGCTCAGGATTGATTATCTCATTGGCCCCCCTTTCGCGCGGGTAGCTCAGCGGTAGAGCAGTTGGCTTTTAACTAATTGGTCGAGGGTTCGAATCCCTCCCCGCGCACTTGGTGGTCGTTTTGTTAGCTTTGCCCAGGTAGCTCAGTGGTAGAGCAGTTGGCTCTTAACCAATTGGTCGTGGGTTCGAATCCCCCCCTGGGCACTTTTCCGAAAGTCGGGAAAGTGCTTTTTCAATCGTTAGACATCACAGATGATGCGGTCATGTCTGAGTCCAATGCCATATGCATTGGAGATGCTTCGTAACAGTCCATGTAACGCACGTGGAGTCAGCCAATCTTGGTGCATCACGCTGCGGTGAGCACCAAGGCTTAGGCCGTCTATACTAAACCACCGGTCCAGCTACGTCCGCCCATTTGGCATGCCATTCTTTAAAGACGATAGGACTGATCTCACTCGGCTTGATTTCACTGCGGCCACCCCAGAACACGTTTGTGTATTCCACAGGGATACCTTCGTTTTCCAAATGACGATCAATGGCGGCCTTATGTTGCATGATCAGATCTTTGTCTGTGCCATGAACCACACCCATGATATTCACATTGCCAAAGCGCGGCCCCCCTTCACGCCAGTAAGCATGAGTCATGATCGGATGGCGACCAACTTCGCCCCCTGCCCTTTCTTGCATCCCTACAGGAACTTTCCAGTGGAACAGACCATTGAACCGAGTGACACGCACTCCTGTTTGACTTGGCTTCACGTGCTCCAGGAAAGTGGATAACCGACCAATCACGCCTTTGGCATCCAAGCCCTTGGCGACCTCACAAAAACGCTCCAAGCTGGTGCCCGCAGCGGCGGCACGACCTGCCCATGGCTCAGGGCCAATCTCTTCTGCGCTGAGTTCACCTTTGAGATGCAGCAGCACATTCCACTCCTCCTCATTGAGGTCAGCGATGTTGGTGGTCATCATCTTGGCAGGCTCATCATATCTATCACCTGGTTCTATGGTCTTCCGTCGCACATGACCGACTCCAAGAGCAAAAATACCGTGAGCTGGCATCAATAAATATTCCTTAGCTCCCGTGAGGCGTTTCAGCACGTCTGCATGCTCAGCCATGTTTCTATCCTGTGGGACTTTTAGCGTCGTCCAGAGACGGTAGTCACTGCCGCTGACCTCACGGTCTGTGGAGCGCATGACGACATGACCACTAAATGGGTCCTCCTTAAACATGAAGTCAAAGGCTGCATCCAGCTTATCACTCGGCACCTTCCAAGCAACCAGAGCACCTTCAGCCAGTTTGTTGGCCAGCAACGTTTGTCGCACGCGGCGGATCACACCACCAGCCAGCATAGCGCGAATGCGCTCTACGACAGTGTCCAAGGGCAGGCCACTTTCCTCTGCAATGAATTGGAAGGGATATTGATGGAAGCCTTTCACTCGATCTTCACTCACGGCTAAAATACGTGAATTAATTTCTTCTGTGTGTTCAATTGGAATCGTGGCAGTTGCAGCGGTCATGTGAAGGAGGGGATCTGATAGCATAGCATGGCTAAGACGCCATGGCAGCGCAGAGTCTTAGCGGATCTAATACGAATGACAAGAGTGGGCTGCTGAATGACAAATCAGAAACAGAACCAAAACGGCCAAGGTGAAGATTTCACCTTGGCCGCAAAAGAAAATCCTTACGCTTGTTTTAGTTCCACCAATGGAACCATTGATTCATCCAGCCCAAGGCTGCGGCCAGCGTGGTAAAGACGATGACGAGCTCAATCAATACACCCAAACGACGATTACGCTGAATGCGCTGCTGCTGGAGCGGCATGCGTGCGTTTTGGCGGCGTCGCGGAGAAAAAGCGCGCTCAGGAGCAGGGAGCGTATCCATGGTGGCCAAACGATGGCGGTGCATAGCTGCTGGTGCCGCTGCAATGGTGCACTCAAGGCGATAAATCTCCTCCTTCAACTCAAGAGATGATTTCTGAAGCTGACGAATCTGGGCTGGCTTTGGGGAGCCTAGAGGCTTGGCCAATTCTGAGGCGTAGCGTGGGCGTGTGGAGCGTACTTTTTTGTTCATAGCGGGAGCTTCCAATCAGGGGTTTTAGAACATCAAACGAGCAAGAATTAGAACGACAATCAAAGTGGCGATGAGTGCTGCGTTGAACGCAAATCCACGGCGGACCCAGGTCATGAGATCATCCTTGGTGGCAAACATGGCGGCACCAGCTTCAGCCACTTCCTCCTGTTCAGCCTCAGCACACGACGACGTGCTTCTTCCAAATCATCTGAAATACTGCGCAGGCCACGATCAAGCTTTTCGGTGATTTCTTTTTTGCCCGAGACAAAACGATCCTGCTTCTGGCGCAAGTTTTCCAGAATGAGCTTCTGACGCTCCACTTCTTCTTGCTGGGCGCGGAGAGCTGCCAGGCGATGCTGGGCTTCGCGGACTTGAGTATCCATGTCTTCCATAGGAGCCTCCTCCTCATAGCCGACATTGAATTCAGGGGCGTCATCAAAGCGGAGGACATTGTCTTCTGCGTTGGCGGCGGTTGTAACAGTTGCGGGAGTTTTACGGGCCATAGCTATCGTGAATATTAGTTCAGCGATAGAGATATTACAGTTCTTTTAAATAATCCAGATTTTTCGTCTTATTTTTTGCTAACACCCAGGGAATTCCTCCAAAAACCAGAGATAACACAGTGACAAAAGCCAATGAAGCCAATTGGCCAAGCCATATTTCCCGAGGTTCCAAGGGCATTTTTTGCAGGTTAGCACGCCAAGCCACAGCATCGGGGATCGCTAGCGCCGCTGAGCTTCCCAAAATAAAAAGGAAACTACCGATCAGGCAAAGGGTGCCGCCAAAACCAGAAATCACACGTGCAGGATTAGGCTCACGGAAGTTCGGTAACAGCGCACCTAAGGCCAGAGAAAGAGCCGTCAGTCCATAACTCATCATGATCACCGCTGCACAAAAGAAGGCGGCCCGTGGCAGCGGGAGCTCCAACGACAGACTCGACATCACAACGAGTAAGGTGGTTAAAAGCGCCAGAACACCACCAATGAGACGCATTTTGAGACTGAGCACCTTTACCAATGGAAGTGGAGAAAGCCCCAAGATCCATAATCTCTGCCCTTCCATGCTGAACTGTGGAAACACAAAGCGGGTCGTCAGGGTGGATAAAGCAAGACAACAGACGAGTAGATTGAGATGACTGATGACCAGGGTCCAAAAAGGATTTTGTAGATCATACCCCAGTCGCCGAAGGTTTGAGGTGTACATCAGTAACAACCCAAAAATCAGCAGGCATTGCCCCCACTGAGTCGGCTCACGCAAAAAGGTGCGCACATCTTTGATTAACACCGCATGAGAAGCCCGGTCTAATCGAAGCAGCCAGCGCCAAATCTGACCGTTCTCACCATTCTGAGGCTGCTTGAACCAGGCTTTATCAGCAGCATGAGCCTGCATCATCGGCACAGCCGACATGACACGATTCCAGGCTGGATAAAACATGACCGCGCCCAATCGAACCGTAACCACGAGCGAAAAAAGAGCATTGGCTACTAGAGTCAGGAGATAAAAGCCCGCTTGTCCATCCAACCCGCGTCCACCTGCAAAAAGCACCTCAGCCACCCATGAACTAGGCATAAGCGGATGCATGCAGATTTCCGTGTGCTTCAGCACCTCCTGCAAATTCGCCACCAGATCAGTGCCGGAAATGGTATCGGGTGTGGCAGTCCAAAAGCGGATCAACCCCGATCCCAAAATGAGCGCCACCACCACAGCCACAGGCCGCCACCACCAACGCCGCGCAAATCGAACAATCAAAAGCAGCATCCATGTCGAAAAATTCGCCGCGATCGTAACCAAACATAGCAGTGCCGGGATGCTGAAAATATAAAAGCTTAGCCCACCGTGATAAAGCTGTCCCAAAGCCAGAAGAATCGGAGCGCTGAGCAATAACAGCCCCCAGCTCGCCAAGGCCATGCCTTCCAGAGTCTTCCAGACCACCAGAGTGAGAAATGGCAGAGGCAGTGCCACCTGCCACTCCATATCCTTGCGCCGGAAAAGCCCCATGCCAGTGATCGTGGCATTTGAAATGATCAGCATCACGAAAAAGAAAAAGAACAGCACATAAACGAGCCTCTCTGTCAGAAGTGGGCCAAACAAAGGAGTCTTGCTAATGAACTCCAAGCCGCGCGAAACCAGCACGTAAGCAGCAACGCAGTAGAGGCCTAAAAATCCAGCGATCGTAGCAACCAGTAGCCGATTTTTCTCCAACATCTCCTCCACTCGATGCCAAAGCATCCGCCGATGTGCGGTGGCGAGCAGCTGGATAGCGGTGAAGGACGTCATGTCACAAACATGTAAGCCAGACCACCGTGATCAGACAAGAGCCAAAACAAAAGCGGCTGCGAGAAACTCGCAGCCGCAGGTAGGAAGCGTTAGAAAATCTGGTCTAAGGGTGGTCATTTAGCCTTTTTGAGCACACTGGTCAGAGTCGCTGCAAACTCTGCAGAGGGAACTCCACCGACGACTTTATCTACATCCTTACCTCCACTGTTGAGGAACTGAATGTGTGGGATGCCATTGACACCGAACTTCTCAGCCACTTTAGCATTTGCGGCATCATCAACATCGAGGTAAGCCCAGACGAATTTATCATGGAGGGGCTTCACCTCAGCGCTGGGATAGACAGACTTTTTCATGCTCTGGCAGGGTGGGCACCAGGTGGCAGAAAAGACAAGAATGATGGGCTTGCCTTCTTTTTTAGCGGTAGCCAGTGCCGTTTCATAGCTAGTGCCGAATTGAGGACTGCCCGCAGGGAAGTCACTTGCAAAGGCTGGCATAATGAGAACTGCGGCGAGGAGAGGGAGGATTTTTTTCATACGGGTGATTTGTCTGTGACAAGGATAAGACGTAGCACGTTGCTTTTTATTCCAACTGTAAACGTGCCAGCGTGCCATACAGGCTGCCATCTTTACCCAAAAGCTCTTCATGGGTCCCCCGCTCGACGATGGTGCCGCCTGATAAAACGAGGATCTGATCACAGCGGCGGACGGTGGAAAGGCGATGCGCGATGATGATGCTGGTGCGATTTTCCATCAGCTTATCGAGCGCATCCTGCACTAGGCGCTCACTTTCAGCATCCAGGCTGCTGGTAGCCTCATCCAGGATCAAAATAGCTGGATCTGCCAAAATAGCCCGAGCGATAGCGATGCGCTGGCGCTGTCCGCCAGACAACTGGGTGCCGCGCTCACCAACGAGTGTGTTGTAACCATCAGGCAGGCGGTCGATAAATTCTTCCGCATTGGCTTGGCGAGCAGCCGCTATAATTTCAGCATCCGTGGCCCCCTGACGGCCATAAGCGATATTGTCCTTCACGCTGCCACCAAAGAGCAGAATCTCTTGCGGAACGAGCGCTAAGTTTTGACGCAAGGAATGCAATGGAAAATCCGCGGCCGGTCGGCCATCAAAGAAAATCGATCCGATCTGAGGCGCATAAAAACGGAAGAGCAGAGCAACCATCGTACTCTTGCCTGAACCACTAGGCCCCACCAGAGCGATGCGCTGCCCAGCCTTTGCAGAGAAGGAAAAATCATTCAGGACGGTGACCTCGGGGCGTGATGGATAGGCAAAGCTCAAGCCTTTCACACTAATGTTACCCTGGAGCCTTTCGATCGAAGTAGACTCCTCTGGCTCAATAGCTTCATCCAAAAGTTCGCGCACGCGCTCAGTAGCCCCCAACGCACGTTGAAGCGAGGTGAATAGCTCAGGCAGCTGCGAAGCCGACATAGTGACCATGACACTGAACGCACCAAACAGGGTCAGCATGCTAATCGGCAGCTCACCAGTGCTGACCATACGCAGAGCATACCAGGCAACGAGTGTGAGCGCGATACTAAACGAGAGAATAATAAACGTAATGAATGATGCGCGCGGCACTGCGGCACGAAGAGCCGAGTTAAGAAACTGGTCCAAATGTGTATTGTATCGCCGAATTTCTTGCGGCTCATTGGCGAAGGCTTTCACACTGAGAATGCTTTGCAGACTTTCATCAACGACGACTTGAGAAGCAGCCAGATTGTCCTGTGCTCCACGCGTTAGCATGCGAATTTTCATGCCGAAAATGGCAATAAGAATCATGACCACAGGCAATGTCCCGATCATAAAGAGGGAGAGGCGTGGAGAGATGTAGAAGACCATGACGATGCTGGCGATGAGCATGACACTGTGCCTGATAAGCATAGGAATGGTGACGACAAGTGTGTCACGCAGAGCTTCAACATCATTGGCAAGCCTAGATCCGAGCTCACCAATCCGACGAGCATTCAATGTGGACATCGGCAATCGAATAATACGGGCAAAGGTATCCCTACGCAAACAAGCCAAAGCACGCTCAGAAGCTTTGGCAAAGAGCATGATGCGGAAGAAGGCGATGAATGCCTGTGTGGCAGCGATACTAACGACAATCCATCCGTTACTTGTTGCGGCCTCCAGGAGAGCAGGTCCACGCACCCCCTCCAGGGCAGGACTGATCATTTTAGCCAAATAATTGACAAAGATAGCCTGCAATACAGCCGTGATCGTCAGGGCAATCATCGCGGGTATAAACACCCGAAAATTCGGGCGGAGGTAGCGGAGAAAAAAAGCCGCGTCTTTCCACGCGGTACGATCCCAGATTTTTTTAGTGGCAGTAGCTTCGGACATTCGGAAATGGAGACAGTTGGGAAAAGGGTGAGCCGCTAAGCGGCAGAGGCGGCCAAGTAGGCAGTGCGACGCTATCAGCGTCAACTAAGAACCCTATAGAATATGCACTCTGAACCGATAAGTCTGCTTTCAAAATTGCGTGATCCAATCCCGCGATTGCGCTTCTGCTCAAAGTGCGTTCTTGGTCGGCCCATGATCAAACCCCTGAAAAAAGACGATGAGCTCATAAGCGAAATTAACAGTATCCCAGCAGACGATCCCCATCTGCATATCTGGTGGCTAGGGCAGAGTGGGTTTCTTTTAAAGCACGAGGGATCATGCCTTCTTCTCGACCCCTATTTATCGGACTCACTAACGCAAAAGTATGCACTGACGGACAAACCACATGTGAGAATGACAGAGCGCTGCTTGTCACCTGAAAGACTCACGGGCTTGAGTGTGGTCACCGCCAGCCACTTGCACACAGATCATCTGGATGCGGCGACGCTGATCCCCCTTTCGAGAATTAACTCAGGACTCCAGCTCATCCTGCCACACCCGATCATGGCGGAGGCTCGCCAACGACTCGGAGATTCCAAAATCGATCTCATCGGCCTAGACGCGGGTGAACAAATCACAGTGGCTGACTGGCAGGTCACAGGCGTCACCGCTGCCCATAATGTAATCCAAAGAGACGAATCTGGCCATTGTCACTGCATCGGCTTTGTCATTCGTCGTTGTCACTTTGTGATCTATCATAGTGGTGACACTCTTTGGCATAAAGGGCTGCTGGAAAGCCTGCCACGCGACTGTGACCTGATGCTGCTACCCATCAATGGCAATGATCCAATGCGCCGTGTCGCAGGGAACCTCAATGGGATAGAAGCAGCCTCATTGGCCAAGGAGTGTTCAGCCAAACTAGTCGTGCCCTGTCACTACGACATGTTCGAATTCAACACCGTGACTCCTGACGACTTTGTAGCGGCCTGCAGGAAACTTGATCAACCGTATAGAGTGATGTCCTGTGGCGACCACTTGGTCGTTGGCTAAGATTCAGCATCTGACCTTTATCGGAAAGCGATCAATTTCAGAGTTTTCGGATTATTTTAGCACCAAAATCACCCACGCAGGACCATGTGGTTATTCCATCAATCAAAACGCCCGTTTGCCAAAGAGGGATAACCTGCTAGCCTCGGCGCTCCCCTCCCCCCCTATTTGTACTAATGACCCCTCCTTCAAAGATCCGGAATATCGCCATCATCGCCCACGTTGACCACGGCAAAACGACCCTCGTGGACTCCCTGCTGCGCGCCAGCGGTAACTTCCGCGAAAACCAAGCCATCGCCGAACGCGCCATGGACAGCATGGACTTGGAAAAAGAAAAGGGCATCACCATCAAGGCCAAAAACACCTCCGTGCATTGGGGTGAAAATATCATCAACATCGTGGACACACCAGGACATGCCGACTTCGGCGGCGAGGTAGAGCGCGTGATGAAAATGGTGGATGGAGTCATGCTCGTCGTGGATGCCTATGATGGCCCGCAGGCACAGACCCGTTTCGTTTTGAAAAAGGCCATGCAGCA
>JAPLUM010000356.1 GCA_026397605.1 Verrucomicrobiota bacterium
CAGGGATGCACGCGCAGCGGGGCCACATGACCGCAGCGGTTCAGGCGGCTGACATCACTGTCAGGATCATGGAACCCCATCATTTGCTGCACGCTACGGATCAGCTCAAAAGCCTTTGTCACATGCTCATGCAGTCGTGTATCAGTCTTTGACCCAGTAAGTGTGATCTCGACAAAAGTCCCAAGTAAGGGCTGGCAGCGTTTGACTGTGTTCATGGCTCAAAAGTCACAGATTTTTCAAAACGAGATCCCAGGTGTGCAGTAGCCGCTTTACGCCAGCAGTGATGTGACTACTGCTGAGAGTGGCCCCTGATATGTTCTGAATGTCTTTGTCTAGCTTCAGGCGATCGGCACTGGTCTTGCCATGAAACTGGGCGCGCCATTTCGGATTGCGTACCTCTCCACCATAGGTTTCGCGGTAGGTGAGGATCTCCACGCCTTTGGCCTGTCCACGTGAGTTGATGGCAAAGGCGATGTCGATAAACTCGTGCTTGCCGAGCACGTTATCAAAGATCAGCCATGAGCCGTCAGAGCTCTTCCATGCATCGATCTCCAGACTGCGCACTCGAACATCACTGGCAGATTCGATGGCCTTTTTTTGTTCTTTGGTCAGGGTGACGGGAGAGTGCTTCACGCTTCCTGGCAGCAGGATAGCCCGCGCCTGTTCACGGCTCAGGTAAACCTCAGCATAGAGGCCGACGGGTGTCAGCAAGGCGGGAACTAAACCTTTGATTAGTGAACGGCGGCGCATGGCGGTGGGAGTGGTGTTAATTTAGAAATCAAAGGCGATGCTTAAACGCACCATCATACGCTCGTGCTCATCCCAGTTTTTGCCGGAATCACTGTCTGGCGTACCTCTGTCAGGACCTCCGTAGAGCTGAGTCACGACGCCGAGCGTGGCCCACCATTTTTTGTTACTGTAGTGGATACTTGGGCCGATGTGGATTCCGTGTTGAAAATTACGGCCCAAGTTAAGATCGTTGACGTTATTGAAACCTGCTTCCAGAAAATCTCCCTGCGCATACACTTCAAAGCCAATGTTCCAGTTCGGACGGAAGCGGTAAGAAACGCCAAGGGCTGATTCAATGGAAATTTCCTCTTCTTTGATTCCTTCAGCATCACGAAAGCGCCGACGCTCAAACTCCACACCCGTGCTCCAGGCAAAGCTGAGGGTGTCATCCAAGAAGTTTTTCTCCAAAAAGATCGCTGGGCGGAAGCTGTTTTGATCCGTTGGGGCACCGTCCAGACGATAGTAATCACGGCGGATATAGGCAAATCCGACGGCTAAGCCAATGCTGTCTTTGAAGGGACTTAAAATATTGTACTTCATGTTCAGGTTGAAGCCCGAGAAACGCAGGTCATTCGCACGGCGGTCCGTGTAAGGGTCAAAGGGCACGTCTTTGAAGTTGAAATACTGAGCAAGGATGGAACCGCTGATGAGAAATTTGTCGGTGAGGCCGTATTCGAGTTCAGCTTGACTGTCCCAGGCAAAGTAGCTGCCAGTGTTTTTGCCAAAGCGGAAGGTATTCACCGTTACAAGTTCCGTTTCACCTTTGGGTAGAACCTGTGAGTTTCTGGCAAAGGACCATAAATATTCATCCGCATGAGCGTTGGTGAGGGACAGCGCTGCACCTGCGAGGGCGATAGCGCAGCGAGTTCGAAGAGTGGATTTAGTCATGAGAGCGACGGATAGGATGTTGTTTTGCTGAATTTGAAAACATGCTGGACAAGCGATTAGATGCGATGCAGTCTCAACATTAATGAAACTGAATCTCAATTGCTGTTATAGCAAGTTTTTTCTTTATCTCCTGCTTTCTTTCCGTTTCCACGGGTTCTCGCAAGAACCTGTCCAGTCCACGCGAGCCGAAGAACTGCCTGAGATACTCATCAGCTCCTCACTGCTAGAGGCTCCGCTGCTGGATCTGCCTTACCGAGTCAGCGTGGTGGACAGCCTGCGCATGGCTGAAACTGCACCCGCAAGCTTACCCGATGCTCTACGTGGGCAGCCCGGTATCAGCGTCAGCCGCACGGCAAATGGGCAGGCCACACCGATCATTCGCGGATTCACTGGCTTTCGGAATCTGTTTTTAGTCGATGGAGTTCGGCTCAATAATAGCGTCTTTCGTGAGGGCGCTAACCAATACTTTGCCACTGTGGACTCATATGCCGCAGAGCGCATAGAGCTGATCCAGGGACCGACTTCCGTGTTTTACGGCAGTGACGCCATCGGCGGTGCGGTGAATGTGATCACCAAAGGCCCAGGCGCGCTGGATGAGGCCCCTGATCAGTGGTTTGCTCATGGTCAGACTAGTTATCGTTACGCGAGCGCTGAGCAGAGTCAGCAGGCACATGTTGAGAGCGATTTCGGCATCGGTGGCCAATGGGGTGCGCACTTTGGCATCTCATGGAAAGAGTTCGGAGACGTGCGCGCCGCTGGGATCGGTGTGCAGCCAAATACGGGATTCGATGAACTGGCCTGGGACATCAAGCTGCAATCCCATCCTGATGAGGACAGCACGCTGACTCTAGCCTTTCAGCAAACAGAGATGGACGATGTCTCACGCAGTCACAGCACACGAGATGCTGTCTCCTGGCGCGGCACCACACCAGGCACTGATCGCCAGCGTCTGCTAGATCAGACACGCCGTCTTGCCTACCTTCAATATGAGGCCAGCTTTGACGACGGGCCTGTGCAAAAAATGCGCGCCAGTCTATCCTGGCATCAGCAGGCAGAGCAGCAGGACCGCGTGCGTGCCAATGGTCGGAGGAGTTACGCCGATTTTGAAGTCAATACGCTAGGATTCTGGCTGGAAATGGACAGTCGCAGTCCCATCGGTGAACTGACTTATGGGGCTAGCTTTTACAGTGATCATGTCGGCACAGATGGCGTAAATTTCAGCGCGGGCGGTGTGCCCATGCCGCGCATCCAGGGTCCTGTCGGAGACGACGCCCGATATGACATGGCTGCCGTTTTTATCCAGGACAAGATTACAATCACAGAAGCCACCGAGCTTCACATCGGCACACGCTACGACCATGTCAGGGCCAAAGTAGGCCGCTATGAAGACCCGAATACTGGTGCGCCAGCCAGCCTGGATGAATCCTGGGGCAGTATCGTTTCCAGCGCGCGTGCCCTTTGGCGGAAGGATGAATTCAGCCTCTTTGGTGGCATCTCACAGAGCTTCCGCGCACCGAATCTGAGCGACCTCACCCGCTTTGACTCCGCCCGCACGGATGAGATCGAGACACCCTCACCGTCCATCTCGCCAGAGCATTTTCTCAGCTATGAAATCGGTGCCCGCTGGGAACGGGATGCGGCACATTTTGGCCTGAATCTATTCTACACTCAAATGCGTGACCTCATCGTCCGCACTCCCACAGGAAAGGTCATTAATGGCGAAACTGAAGTCACCAAGACCAATGGCGGCACCGGTTATCTCATGGGCATCGAACTGGATGCCGCTGCACCCATCACGCAGCAACTCAGCCTCTATGGCAACTTCGCCTGGACTGATGGGGAAGAGGAATCCAAAGATGTGAATGGCAGGCAGATCAAAGAAGCCACGAATCGCCTGATTCCGTGGACAGCAAATGCCGGATTACGCTATCAATTCAATGACGCCATCTGGGTCGCATTTGAGCTCGAAGCAGCTGCTAAAGTTGATAAACTAAGCACCACCAATCGTCTCGACACCGAGCGTATCCCACCTGGTGGAACCCCCAGCTACGCCGTGCTGCATCTGCGTGCAGGCTGGCGCGTGAATGATCACCTCACTTTTAATGGAGCCATCGAAAACCTCACCAACAAAGAGTACCGTAATCACGGCTCCGGCATAAATCAGCCTGGCTTAAATTTTGTCGTGGCTGCCACATTGAGTTTTTGAATCCTCACAAAAAAACGCTACAATGAAAATTCTACACTTATGACCCTAAATCCAAAGCTTACCAAACTCCTCAACGAACAGATCAACAACGAGATGGCCTCCAGCTACATCTACCTGGCCATGGCCGCTTGGTTTGAGCAGACACCATACTCAGGCTTCGCTAGTTGGATGTTTAATCAAAGTCGTGAGGAGACCATGCACGCGCTGAAGTTCTATCAATACGTCGTGGATCGCGATGCCAAGGTTGAACTTGAAACTATCGCCAAACCCAAAACTGATTTTAAATCTCCTCTCGATGTTTTTCAGCAAAGTCTGAAGCAGGAGCAGAAAGTGACTCAGCAGATCAATGATCTTTTTGAAGTGGCTGAACAGGTCAAAGATCACGCCTCAAAGAATCTCCTGCTTTGGTTTCTCAATGAGCAGATGGAAGAAGAAAAGACCGTCCGCGATATGCTGGATCGTCTCAAACTCGCTGGGAATGATCCAGCCAGTCTGCTTGTCCTGGATCGTGAGGCTGGTAGCCGCAAAGCTGAAGCCTTGGCTGAACAATCTGCAACGTAATTGATAAACAGACACCGAAGTCCAATAAAAAGGCGGAGACCGGAAAGTCTCCGCCTTTTTCGTGGTTTGTGATCTTTAGAACTTCACCGTCACCGCCACACGCCCATTGATACCGGGTTGGGTGAACTGATCCAAACGTTCACTGGTCGGTGCCTGGCCGCGCACGTCTTGGTAGAGCCAAAACTTTTGATTCGTCAGGTTGTAGATTCCGGCATTGATCGAGACGTTTTGACTGAGTTGCCAGCGCCCGACGAGATCGACTGTGAAGGCGCTGGGTGTCTCAAACTGAGAGGCAGTGTCGGCTCGGGTTTGTTCAGCATAGTAGGTTCCGATCAGTTCCACCTGCATGCTTTCATGCCGATAACGTAGGCCGGTGACGAGCTTCATTGGGTCGATAGAATTGAGCGGTTGATCGTTCTCTCCATCCCAACCCTGCTGCCAGCCGAGATTGCCGAAGAGACTGATACGGGAAAAGCTTGGGTCGATGAAGTCGAGAGAAGTCTCACCCTTGAACTCGATGCCGTAAATCTCAGCAGTGGAGAGATTGCGGCTCTGGAAGATCAGCGGATTACCTGGCGCGCCAGTGCCGCCGACTCCGGCGAAGAGATTGATGAAATCCTCGTAGTGATTGTAGAAGCCTGCAAAGCTCCAAGAGCGCATCTCGTAGTTGCCACGCAGTCCGATTTCGAAGCTGTGGCTGATCTCATTTTGCAGTTCAGGATTCGGGATGGTTTGGTAGTTGAAGGCGAGGTTTGTCACCGTGGCGTTCAGGTCCTCCGGTGTCGGATTGCGGAAGCCCATACTGTATTGAAACCAGGCTCTGTGGTGTTCACCCAGCTTTGCCAGAAAGCCGAGCTTCGGTGCGATGGCGAGCTTTTCATAGTCCTGTGGACGAATGCCGCCGCTGGCTTTCAAATAAAGCGGATCAGCCTCTGCCGTCATGTCATAGTAGTCGAGACGGATGCCAGGCGTCAAGGTGTAGCGGTAGTTCGTGCCCCAGGTGATTTGATCTTGAAGGTAAAGCCCAGCGCGGAGCGTGGTGCTATCTGGCATGTCCTTCAGAGGAAAGTTGTCAG
>JAPLUM010000518.1 GCA_026397605.1 Verrucomicrobiota bacterium
CGTCTGTCGATCCTTTTCAGACTGCCAAAGCCAGTGCGCTGAGAGCGGCTGAGGAACTGCGCAATACGGCGGCTCAAAAGGCAAGCGAACTGCGTAGTGCCGCTGAAGCGCGGGCGCAGCAGATCAAGGGTGTGGCTGAACAAAAGGCGGCTGAGCTGAAATCTGGATTCCAAGACAAGGCAGACGACTTCAAAGTCTATGCTGATGATGCGCTGGGTCAGGCTAAGGAGCAGTATGAAAAATTCATGGGTGAAGCCGAAATGATGGCCCGTGAAAAACCGCGTCAGGCTTTGCTGACCGCTTTTGGTGTGGGATTGTTTGTCGGTCTGCTGCTGCGCCGCTAGTTTGAATTCGGGGTGATGATTGTTCACCCTCTCTTTTCATTTCGTCACTCTCATGGAAACTGAAGTCTCTCGGCTCAAAGCTCTGCTCCGCGCTCTAGCGTTGTATGCTGAGGCGCGTGGTCGGTTGTTGCAGATCGAGACTCAGGAGGCGGGTGTCAAATTTAGCAGCATTCTGGTGCTGGCGGCTGTGCTGGCGGGTTTTCTCCTCTGTGGCTGGCTGATGGCTGTGCCTGCGGTGATCTGGATGATTTCCCAGTCCCAAGGCTGGCCCTGGCATCTCGTGGCGCTGAGTGTTGCGGGACTGCATTTATTTTTTGCTTTCATTGCCCTGCTGATGCTGCTGTCTCGGTTGCGCCGACTGAAGGTATTTGAGGAGACTTTTAACCAATTCCAACGTGATCGCGAATGGCTGAGCGGAACTTCACCCACAAACTGACGCCCAAGCAGTTGGCGCTCAAAGATTTAGAGGAGTCGCGTGCGCTCCTCGGCGCTCACATGCACCTGGCTAGCGAGGCTTGGAACCCACGCGTGCTGGTCCAGCAATCCATGCAAAAGCACCTCTGGGCCTGGATTTCGGCGGCTGGAATCGGGGGGCTAATTCTGTGGAGAGTGCTTTCACCATCACCTCGCGCTAAGTTTGGGCGTGACATCTCCGATGCTTCCGCTAAAAAAAGCGGGCTTATTGCGCTTTTAATGCAGCCCATGCTCGGCATGGCGCGGCAGGCGGCGTTGAAATACGGCTCTAGTTTCCTCCAAACCTACCTGCAAAACCATCTCTCCCGGCACGAGGGTTCACCCACCCCCGTGCGTGAATCTACCTCTCATGTCTGAAGAAGCTGCCCCCCAAGATATCGTGCCCGTTCTGGGCTCCGTCGATGATTACCTGCGCTTTTGCGCTCAGTACGACGCATCTGATCTACACCTTGC
This sequence comes from Verrucomicrobiota bacterium, assembly GCA_026397605.1. Taxonomy (GTDB): domain Bacteria; phylum Verrucomicrobiota; class Verrucomicrobiia; order Verrucomicrobiales; family Verrucomicrobiaceae; genus Prosthecobacter. The sequence continues at coordinate 1,272 of JAPLUM010000518.1, forward strand.
CACCGGTAGCCAGCCTATCTGGCGACGTTTTGGTAATCTAGGTCCTATTTGGAACAATGCAGCGGTGCTCACGCCTGAGGATACCCGCCGACTATCGCATGCCTTTTTGGAGGAAGTCCAAATCAAGCGTCTGGAGGAACGTGGTGACGTGGACTTTGCCTACTCGCCTGACTTTGGCCGCTTCCGCGCCTCTGTGATTCGTCAGCGCCTGGGAATCGACATCACTTTCCGTATCATCAGTCAACAGACGCGCTCGATCGATGAGTTAAAATTGCCTGAAATGGTGCGCACGCTGATCCGGTATCAAAACGGACTCGTCCTTGTCACCGGTCCCGTGGGTTGTGGGAAGTCCACCACACTCGCCGCGCTCGTGGATCAGATCAACAAAGAGCGTGACGATCACATCATCACGCTGGAGGAGCCGATTGAATACGTATTGACTCCTAAAAGCTGCCACATCAATCAGCGGGAAGTCGGCACCCACACCCAATCCTTTGCGGCTGCTCTACGTGGTGCTCTTCGTGAAGATCCGGACATCATCATGGTCGGTGAAATGCGCGACCTTGAGACCATCTCTCTGGCGATCACTGCTGCGGAAACGGGGCACTTAGTGCTGGGAACGCTGCATACCGGTAACTCCGCTAGAACACTCGACCGCGTGCTGGACGTCTTCCCGCCCGATCAGCGTGACCAGATCCGCATCATGGTGTCCGAATCCCTGCGTGGTATCATCTCTCAGCAGCTGGTCCCCAAAATGGATGGCAGTGGCCGCGTGATGGCGCTGGAGCTTCTGGTGAACACGCCTGCTGTGGCTGCCTGTATTCGTGATGGAAAAACCTTCATGCTTAACGGCGTTATGCAGACCGGTAAAAATGTCGGCATGATCACTATGGATGATTCTCTCCGGGCGCTCTACACCAAGGGCGATATCAGTCGTGAAGAATGTGAATCCCGAGCTGAGGACAAGCAGCAGATGAAACTCTTCTTCAAGAGCTAGCCCCAGCGGCCCCATCCCCGGCCTTCCATCTTTCATCCTTCCTTTTTCACCCTTCTTCCTTTTCCCTCCATGCCAGTCATCGACCAATTGTTTCACAAGCTCATTGAATTGGGCGGCTCAGATCTTCACCTCAGTGAAGGCCAACCTGCTAAAGTGCGCGTGCACGGCGGTATTCACCCCATAGCCCAGGACGTCCTCACTCGTGAGACGATGGGTCCCATGATGCAGGAAATCTGCACTCCCAGCAGCTGGCAGCGTTACCTTGAAAAAGGCGATCTCGACTTTGCCTATGAGATGGACGCCGACCACCGTTTCCGCTGTAACTACCTGAAACAGCAGCACGGCTTTGCCTGCGTTTTCCGTATCATTCCGACGAAGATCGCCAGCCTGGAGCAGCTAGGCATCCCTGCGGTCGTCAAAGAATTCGGCCATCTGCGCAGCGGACTCGTCCTCGTCACCGGTCCAACGGGTTCAGGGAAGTCAACGACGCTGGCAGCTCTGCTGGATTACATCAATACCAACTTCAGCCGTCACATCATCACGGTTGAGGAGCCGATCGAGTTCGTTCATCGGAATAAAAAGAGCATCATCACTCAGCGTGAAGTGCCGATCCAGACACCGACTTTCGCGGACGGTCTGCGTGCCGCTCTGCGTCAGGATGCTGACATTGTTCTCGTGGGGGAAATGCGTGACCTTGAGACCATCTCACTGGCGCTGACCGCTGCGGAAACAGGCCTGCTCGTCTTCGGTACCCTGCATACCAACAATGCCCGTAAAACCGTTGACCGTATCATTGACGTTTGCCCCGCGGAACAGCAGAGTCAGGTGCGCACGATGCTTGCGGCTTCACTCAAAGGCGTGGTCGCCCAGTTGCTCATGAAAAAGGCAGATGGCAAAGGCCGTGCAGCCGTGAATGAGATCCTCGTCGCCACACCGGCTGTGGCTTCGATCATCCGTGAAGGTGCCACACAGAAGCTCTATGACGTCATCATCGGCGGAAAAGCTCAGGGCATGCAGTTCATGGACGAAGCTATCTGGCAGAAACTCCGTGACGGCTACATCACACCGATGGAAGCCTACATGAAGTCCATCGACAAAGCCCGCTTCAAAGCTTTCCTACCGCCTGAAGACCAAGCCATGGCCAATGCTGGTGGTGGTGAAGAGAAGAAGAAGTAACGGTTTTATCGCCTAGCAATCAGGGCATCAGCCTTTTGTTAGGTTGGTGCTTTGTTTTTTTGGGGTCACGCACTCGCAAGAGCTGTGCCACGATTGAGCAGATCTAGGAAGCGCTGCTCAAAGGGCTCTTCGCTACCGCATTGCATGAAGTCGATCCGGTGGCCTGCGCATTCTCGGGATAGTTCGTCGCAAAAAGCATCAAAAGCATCGGTGTATTTCTGCACGTCCTTCCGAGTCAGCCAGAAACGGCGGCGTTCACCGGTTTCGACCTCATCGAGTTCGACCTCGCCTTCGAGCAGAGGTTGGCGTTCTTCAGGATGTAGGATTTGCAGGAAATGACACTCGCCCGGCCAAGTGGCAGCCAGCTTCACCGACTCCCGTGCAGTGCTGACATCTCGGCCAAAGAAGTCTGAGATGACAAAGATCACGCCGTAGCGCTGGCGGGTCGGATGAAAATCTGCAAAGCTGCGCGTGAGATCGGTCAGTCCACCGAACTTCAGTTTTGTGACAGTCTGAATGATCTTCTCAATATTCCCCTGTCCGCGAAGTGGCGGCAGCTCTTGGTGCACGGTATCTCCTAGGCTGTAGAGGCTGACACGCTGATGCGCTGCCAGTCCCAGGTAGGCTAGGGCGACCGCGAAGCGCAGGGACTGCTTGCGTTTGTCATCATGCGGTGCGGACATGGAGCCGCTCGTATCCACAAGAATGTGCAGATTCAGCTCCTGCGTTTCTTCATAGAGGCGGACAAACAATTTGTCCAAACGAGCATAGAGACGCCAGTCGATAGCCCGGTAGTCTTCTCGCGGTGTGTAATGGCGGTAGTCCTTGAACTCACGAGTGAAGCCTGTAGCAGGCGTGGACTGCGATCCTCGGCGAGTGAGCGCACGACGCTTTCTCAGCCGCACGGCTAGAGAGCGCAGCCTGTCAAGAAAGGCGGCATCAAAGAGATCTTCGCGTGCGAGGGGAGAGTCCATCAACGCGTCTAGCATGGAATGTGGAACTCAGGATGCAACCGAGGAGAGGATCTGATTTGCATCCTGAACCCTAAGCCTACTCAGCCTGCCGGAGGTAAGCCACGATGTCTGCGACGTCCTGAGCGGTCATGCCGAGCATGGTGGCGCTCATCATGAGGGAGCGATCCATTTTCTTTTTGCTGGCGATGCGCTCTTTTGGCACGAACTGCGTTTGGCCGCCCATGCTGCGAACGATGAGGATGTCGCCTTCAGCTAGGATCATGCCGTGGATTTTGATGCCGTCTTTGGTAACGATCTCCATGCCGTCAAAACCGTGGGCGATGTCCTTGCTCGGTTCAATCAGAGCTTGGGCGATGATATCGGTCGGTTGACTGATGCCCCAGCCTTGGAGATTCGGACCAAACTCGACGCCTTGATTGTTCAGCTGATGACACATGACACAGCGGACGACGAGGGATGAGCCTTGTTTCACGTCACCTTTGAGCTTCAGCACATCCTCCAGCTTGATGTTGCTCGGGATGGCTGCGGGAGTCTCGATGGTGATGAGCTTGGCAGCGGATGGATCAAAGATGCCTTGGTTTTTCAGTTCGGTAGCGATTCCGTAGGCAGCCCAGTCGTTGGTACTGCGATTGATCAGCCACCACATGGCGTCCGCATGGATCGGTGCGTCTTTGTCCTTAGCCACAGTCAGCATGGCCTGTGCAGCGCTGGCGTCTGGAGTAAAGGCCAGGGTATCCAGAGCTAATTTACGCTCGATCTGAGAAAGCTTGGCACTGGAAGCGCGCTTTTGCACATCGGCTACAGCGGCAGCTGGGTGCAGTCTCCAGGTCAGGCGGGCAAAGCTTTCGGACCACTCAAGGGCGTCTCCGTCCATGATCTTTTTCAGGGCAGCCCAGACTTCAGCTTCCTTACCACTGCATCCGATGCCGAAGGCTTCGAGGTATGAGCGGTCTTTGCCATCATAACGTTTGGCCAGCTCAATTAGCATGTTTTTGCTCTGCGCAAAAGGCACATCACGCATCGCTACAGCGACCTCACGGCGCACAGCGGCGGATTCGTCATGAGCCATGGTGCTCAGGAGATCTAGCACGTCGCTATGGGCAGCGCGCAGAGCACGCAGGGCCACGAGGCGCTGTGTGGCATCTTCGGACTCCAGCCAAACGCGCACACTCTGAGTGCCTTCTTCACCCAACTGAGCCAGCAACCAAACGGCCCGTGCGGCCACCATGGGATTGGTGTCATTCATCACAGCAGCCACAGCTTGGCGTGTAGAGGAGGCTTTTTCCTTCAGCTTCGTGAATGCCACATGGCGCACGTTATTGGCAGGGGATTTCAGGGCAGCGATCTGAGCTTCCACACTGTCCATCTTCAGGTCAGCCATCGCGGGCTTGAAGCCTTTGGGTGCGATCCGGTAAATGGTGCCGCTGCAGGTCTCATCCGTGTCCTGGTGACCTCCGGTGCGTTTGTCGAACCAATCACTGATGTAGATGGCGCCGTCAGTTCCCACGCAGACATCGCTCGGACGGAAGAGAGTGTGCTTTTCGTCAGATAGATTGTTTGCGCCGCCTACGAAGTCGCTGCCTTTGAAGATGCCTGTCGTATTCGTCGTGCAGAAATCAAAGCGCTCCAGCTTCATGCCTGCTCCATCGGGTTTAGGCAGGTAACCATGGACGACATTTCGCCCAGTCTCGCAGCTGAGCAGCAGACCATTCCATTTGGCATCCAGCGCGCCGTTTTCGTAGAAGCACATGCCGGTCGGCGCGCCGCCACCATAGACATCACCGGCAGGGATGCTGCCCGGATCATCCTGACGCCACTCAGCCACTGGAATGCTCTGCCCTGAGCGCTTGTCAGCGCGCCATTGGCGTTTGCCATCTGGGGAGAAGAAACCAAAGCTGCCACCTTCAATCAAATGACTGACGCGGCAGGCTGGCGGATCGTCGTTATCATTGAGAAACATGTCTCCAAGCGAGTTACGCACGCCTTCATAGCTGTTCCGGTAGTTGTAGCCGAGAATGCGGGCATTGTGACCTGAGGGATCGATGCTGGCCGTAAATCCGCCGACATAGACATGACCATCGTCGCTCTTCTCTCCCATGTAATCATTGTTCAGGTAGCCGCCGCCGATGCGGAAAGTTTGCCCACTTTTATCGCTAAACTTAGCGCCGCAGTTGCCATTGCTGAAATACCAACGGCCATCTGGACCGGCGTAAACGCTGTGCAGGCTGTGATCATGCTGAGCCTGCTCAAAGCCGGTCAGCAGGACTTCACGGCGATCCACGGCTGGATCAAACTTGAGGTCGCGGTTCACGTCGGTGTACATGATCAAATTAGGCGTATTTGAGACCAGCACCACATTGTCAAAAACAGCCACTCCCAGCGGGCACTCCAGCTCTTTTTCACGGACAAACACATGAGACGAATCCGCTTTGCCATCGCCATCAGTATCTTGCAGTACGCGGATTGCATCACCCTCGCGACTGCGTCCGCTATGGCGGCGGTAATTGATGCCCTCAGCCACCCAGATGCGGCCCGCAGCATCCACGTCCATGTTTGAGGGATTAAACAACATCGGTGAAGTTGCCCAGACGCTGATTTCTAGTCCTTCAGGGACTTTGAACATGCTGGTATCTAGATGTGCTGGTGTTACCTGGGCTGCATCAAAAGCTGGCGTGGCTGGATCAGGGCTGAAGGCTGCCTTTCCGGGCACAAACTCCTTGTTCTTTTCCTTTTTTGGTTTGTCAGGTTTAGCCGCAGAAAGCGGTGCTATGAACGCAACGGATAGTGCAAGGAGGGTCAGTGGGCGTAGCATGGGGCGTGGAGAATGAAGGGCCGAGGTCAACGTGCAAGGCAATCGTGTTATTTCAAAACGCCGAATTCGAAGGAAGTCCGGCCTTGGGCTAGGGGTAGAAAAAAGCCGACCTGCGTTAACACAGGTCGGCTGATTGAAAGAAGTTGATCCAGCGATTACTCGCTGACCTTCGTGCTCGTGATGGTGATCGGGTCCACTGGCACGTCACCGTTTCTGCCTTTAGTCGTCGTAGGTACCGCTACGATGGCATCAACGACTTCCATGCCCTTGGTCACTTTTCCAAACACGGCGTAACCAAAGCCATCAAAGCTAGGGTAGTCGAGATTGGCATTGTCCTTCACGTTGATGAAGAATTGGCTTGTCGCACTGTTTGGATCATTGGTGCGGGCCATGTCCAGAGTGCCACGATCATTTTTGAGGCCGTTTTTAGACTCATTCGCGATAGGAGCACTTGGTTGCTTCTGCTGCATGTCAGGAGTGAAGCCACCGCCTTGAACCATGAATCCAGGGATCACGCGATGAAAGATCAAGCCGTCGTAGAAGCCTTTTTTGGCATAGCTCACGAAGTTAGCGACAGAGATGGGAGCTTTGGCGGCATTGAGTTCGATCTCAATCGTGCCTTTGCTGGTTTCGATGGTTACATTGATGGGTTTTGCTTCACTCACGGGTGGGGTCTCCTGGGCTTGGTTAAATCCGGTCAAACCTGCGAGCGTGAGAACGATGGCAGCCCGAGTCGGTACTGGTTTTGTCCTGTGGGGATTGGGGTGGGGCTCGTAAACAAGGCCAGACATGGCCTGTTTGCAACTTTCATTCTACGCTCTGCGGGTGTGCACGGTGTGAGATAATTAGAGCCTGTCCCACCAGCCGCAGTTTTCGTGATTCCACAGAGCTCGGTCGTTTCGGGTGACTTTTTGATGGCATGAGTAGCCTTTCGTGGCTCTGCTGAGGGTGCTTTTGCTCTCCGATGCCTTGCTTGATGCACTCTTTTCTCAGGCGCGGTCATGTGCTTCACTGGAGCGGTGGCTCCGTGCCGGTTTTTCTGCTGCTTCGCGGCTCTTACGCGGCACGACGCTCTTCCAAGCGAACTCGCCCGCGTGGCACTTTATCTGCCTGCGGCATCCGCGCCAGCACCCAGAGATTGTGGCTCAGCAC
>JAPLUM010000861.1 GCA_026397605.1 Verrucomicrobiota bacterium
CGAAACGCTACTGCGACTTGCTGCAAACCTACACTGGCAGCGTTTGGCTTGTTTTGAAAGGCATCGAGCATTTACCAATGTGCTAAGCCTTTCAAAACTGCGCCCGCCTTGCCACTGTAGGCTTTCGTGGCGTCTCGCTACGACTTTTATGAATAGATCAGGCTAGGCAAAGAAAGCTGACCAAGGGAAATTTTGTGACAGCAGCGCAGAAGTGCTTCACGTTAACGAGATGAGCCGTGAACCCAAGCCTAACCAAGGAAAGAAAAAGCCAGTGGAGACATCCCTCCTCAGGTCATCTGCGGCGGAATACCTGACCTTTATTGCTGCCAGTGGCAGTGGTGGTGTTGAAGCGATTTACGCCGATGAGAACGTTTGGCTGAGCCAGAAGATGATGGCGGTGCTCTACGATGTGGAGACGCACACGATTAACTACCACCTCAAGAAGGTCTTCGCCGACAGCGAGCTGCTAGAGCATTCAGTTATTCGAAATTTTCGAATAACTGCCACCGACGGCAAAACCTACGACACCCAGCACTACAACCTCGCCGCCATCATCGCCGTCGGCTACAAGGTGAACTCCGAGCGCGCCGTCCAGTTCCGCAAGTGGGCCACCACCATCGTCGAGCAGTTCACCATCAAGGGTTTCGCGATGGATGACGAACGTCTGAAAAATGACGGCTCCATCCTCACCAAGAAGTATTTCGAAGAGCAGTTGCAGCGCGTCCGCGAGATCCGACTCAGCGAGCGCAAGTTCTACCAGAAGATCACGGACATCTACGCCACCTCCATCGACTACGATCTGACTGCACAGTCCACCCAGCGCTTCTTTGCCACCGTGCAAAACAAACTGCATTGGGCCATCTACGGTCAGACAGCAGCAGAAGTCATCCTTCATCGGGCTGACGCCAACAAGGACCGCATGGGTCTCACTACCTGGAAGGACGCACCCAAAGGCAAGATCCAGAAGTTTGATGTCGTCGTAGCGAAGAACTACCTGACTGAAAACGAAGTGGCCCAGCTCCAGCGGCTCGTCTCTGCCTACCTCGACGTGGCGGAAGACATGGCGCTGAGGCAGATCCCCATGACCATGCAGGACTGGGAAACCCGCCTCAACCGCTTCATCGCAGCCACGGACCGGGACATCCTACAGGATGCCGGAAAAGTCTCTGCCGAGATCGCCAAAGCCCACGCCGAAAGCGAGTTCGAGAAATACCGCATTGTGCAAGACCGCCTCTATGTGAGTGATTTCGATGCCGCCGTGAAGACTCTCGAACAGGGTGGCTCCGACAAGCCAAACACTCCAGCGCCTGATGCTTAACTCAAAAGTTGGCGCAGGGCCTACGCATGGAATGAGTAACTGAATATGGCAGTTTAATCAAAACCGATGGAGAAGGCTTGATGGCAAGGGAATGGGGGCAAAGGAATGAAGAAATCCTGACTGAGTCTGATCCAAAACATTCCCTTGCCCCCATTGATGCGCTCCGCTTCCCTTCGGGCAGCCTGCGGCTGTCTGTCTCGCTTCGCTCGGCTCTCTTGCCAATCCGTGTTTGATTCGTTCACAATGCCTGCTTGATCCAAGACTCCGATGGATAGGACCTGCATCTCCCACGGTTTTGGTGCGAAAGCCCTGCCAATGGCGGCGGACTTTCGCGTTGGCTGATTGCAGAGCGGCGGCAGGTCCGTATGATTTGAAATCATGTCCACCTACGTCCTCCGACTCCTTTCCGCCAGTTTCGTCCTTCTCGCTGCCCATACGACGGCTCAGGAAACTCCCGCCTCAGCCGATGGCGTGACCATCGGTCACGGTCCGGCCCGCTATCGCGTGGACATGAAATGGGCCAAGGCCGATCCCTCAGTCGCTCCGGTAATCAATTCGCATGCGCTGGCTGAGGGGCGCGACGGGCTCATCTACCTCGTCACCGATCATCCACAGAATGACTTCATCGTGTTCGAGAAAGACGGTCGCTACGTGCGGTCGATCAGCAAGGGGCTCGGAGGTGGACATGGACTGGAGATTTTCGAAAAGGACGGAGTGGAATACCTGCTGCACATCGACTGCGGCTGGCACTTTGCGGCTGAGGGATGGAATCCAAAGGCCGGCCAAGGACGCGTCACTCTTTTGACCACAGCGGGCGACGTGGTGCGGAAGTTTCCCACACCGCAGGAGCTCGGCATCAACGAAGGAAAATTCATGCCTTGTGACGCGGCTTACACGCCCAGTGGCACGCTGCTGATCGCGGACGGTTACGTATCGAACTTCATCTATGAGTTCACGCTGGAGGGAAAGCTCATCAAGAAATGGGGTGGACCCACGAAGGACGCCGCGAATCTCAGCAACGCGCACGGTATTTCCATCGATGCGACCGATCCGCGCGGTCCGCTCGTGTGGGTGCCATCACGCAGCCAGAGCCAGATCAAGGCCTTCACGCTCGACGGCAGCTATGTGGACGCCATTGACCTGCCGGGCGCCTTCGCCGGTCAACTCGTCTTTCGCGATGACAAGATCTACACTGCCGTCTGCTGGAGCAAAGAGAACGGCACTGGCAATAAGCTGAACCAGTCCGGTTTCGTCCTCGTGCTCGACCGCAAAACCAAACGCGTCCTCAGCGCCCCCGGCGGCAGCCAACCCATCTACACCCACGGCAAGCTCCAGCCGATGCACCAAACCGAATCCGTCTTCAAACACTGCCACGATCTCTACGTGGACAGCGCCGGCGACATCTACGTCGGCGAATGGAACGCCGACCGCCGCTACCCGTGGAAGCTGAATCTGGTGAATTGAAGCGCGGAGCTATTTCACGACGCTGGATATTTGTTGGATTTTGCCCATGACCCCGGTTTCAGAAATGTCCGTTCTCAGGGCCAATTCAGTCCATTTATGTCCAATGATGGCCGATGAGCGTGTAACAGCTATACGGATGAAGCAGGCTGCGCTCGACATGGAGGCTGAGTAGGCAAAAGAATGGGGGCAGAAGAATGGATTTCAGGTGGGGTGGAGACGGGCGACGAAAGATGGTAGTGGCTGTTTTGGATTCCGTCATTCTGCTGCCCCCATTTGATGCGCTTCGCTTCCCTTTGGGCAGTCTTTGGCTGTCGGTCTCGTTTCACTCGGCTCGCCTGTCGATCTCTGCTACATCTGCTTTAACAGCGGTTTCAACATTGCCGCGAAGACTTCATAGCCCGCGGGTCCGAGATGCAGGTGTTTGTCGGAATACAGCTCCGACTTCAGCGTGCCATCGGTGTTAGTGAAGTCGCTCCAGAGGTCGAGGGCGCGGATGTTGGCATCGGCATCGAGTTTGAGGGTGTCGAGCAGCGCGTTGATGTTCACGACTTGTTTGCCGACTTCCTTGCTGGGATCAAAGGAAGGAAGGATCTTCACGAGCACGATTTGCGACTGCGGGCAGCGGAGGCGGAGGTTTTCGACGCAGAGCTTGATGCCGTGGACGGCAGCGGTGACGGGGACGCCGTTGGCTTGCACGAGCGGGGCGTTGTTCACGCCGATCATGAGCACAATCACTTTGGGCGAGGATCCATCGAGGGCGCCGTGGTCGAGCCTCCAAAGGAGGTGCTCCATGCGATCCCCGCCGATGCCGAGGTTCACGGTTTTCTTGTCGCTGAAGTGCTTTTGCCATGCGGCGTTGAAGGGTGCGCCATCCCAGCCACCGCCCCAGCCTTGCGTGATGCTGTCGCCGATGAGGGCGATGTCGATGTTGCCTGCGGCTTTCACTTTCTCGATGCAGGTGGCGTGATGCTCGAGCCAGTCGTTCCCAGTGCTGCCGTCCTTCGGAGTCCAATGACCGGCGGTGGGTGTGACGAACCACATGTCAGGCTGATGCTTTTGCGCTTCATGACCGGGCTTGCGAAAGTATTCGCCCTTCGTGACCCAATCGATCTCGGCCTGGGTTAGCGGCCAGCCGGTGAGTTGTGGATCGAGTTTGCCTTCGTTGTAGGGCGCATAGGGATAGACGAGCGATTTGCCATCGGTCGTCTTGGGCGTTGGCTTGAGCGGCTTTTTGATGCTGCCATCGGCGTTCGTAAAATCGCTCCAAAGATCCAACACCTGCACCTTGGGGTCGCTGTCGAGCTTCAGCGTATCGAGCACGGCATTGGTCTTCTTGATGTTCTCGTAGAAATCGATACCAGGAGCATGACAAGGCAAGATTTTTGCCGCGATGACCTCCGCGTTGGGGAACTTCTCGCGCACATTCGTCACACACATCTGCGCTCCTTTTGCCGCTGCCTCCACACCTGTCTCAGGGGCAAAGAACATGTTGTTGTTGCCGATCATCACGATCACGACCTTCGGCTGCAAACCCTCCACGCCGCCATGATCGAGCCGCCAGAGGACATTCTGCGCCTTATCGCCTCCGATACCGATGTTGATCGTCCTGTAGTTCGCGAAATGTTTCTTCCACGATTCATTGAGCACGCCTTTGTC
>JAPLUM010000866.1 GCA_026397605.1 Verrucomicrobiota bacterium
GCGTGTGTTTCATGAATGTCCCAGATGAATACACCCGCAACCCCCGCCTTTGCGCGAGCTTCCGCCGACTATTTGCGTAACAGGGTTTACGCTGAGGCTAAAGCCGGATGTCACCCAGCGGTGCCAGCATCAGGGCGGCGAGAGCCGAGCGAAGCGAACCGAAGCGAACCGGAGCGCAGTGGAGATAGCCGGAGGCAAATAGCCGACGGAGCTTTCACAAAAGGGTCGGCAAACAGCGGCTAGGACAGTCCTTGGCGGAAAGGCGCAGAATTAAAGCTCCGAGATTGGTGAGGACGACGAGTTGCCTCAACTGTGGGAAGATGTCTTCGCTGGTCTCATTCATTGCCTTGGCCATCTTCACCTTTCTCCAATGCTGCGAAGCTGTCGAAATCACTCTGGAATAGTCTGTCCTGGGTCACGCGGTATTTCTCAAACTCACCCTCGGCGTGCTCCTTGGCGATTTCGGCGCTGATGCGCCCGGCGTCTTGCAGCACTTCCCGCTCATCCGCCGAGAGGAAGATGTCCAGCCGCTTGGCCCAGTCTTCCATCGTCATCGGCACGCGGCGTTTGGCTCGGCCTTCCGCCAGTTCGAGGTAAGCATTCACGATGCGCCCCAGATCCTCCAGTTCCGCCTCCGTCAGGTAATTTTTGGCCACCATTACGTCGCTTTTCAGAATCTTGCCGTCGGGGGCTTTGGCCCAAGTGGTCAAGCCCATGCGTTCCTTCTGATGGTCCGCACGCTTGACGATCAGCTCGGCGGCGGTGTGGCCGTGCACGGCGTAGTGCATCTTGTTCTGCACCTTGGCAAAGAATGCTTGGGTGATCGGCGCGTCTCGATCGTAATCCATCGCCGTGGCATAGATGTCGGTGATCTTCTGGTAAAAGCGCCGCTCGGACAGTCGGATCTCCCGGATCTCCTCCAGCAGGCGCTCGAAGTAGTCCTCGCCGAGGAAGGCACCGTTCTCCATGCGTTTTCGGTCCAGCACATAGCCACGGAGCGTGTAGTCCCGTAGCACTCCCGTGGCCCATTGTCGGAATGCCGTAGCGCGCTTGGAATTGACGCGATACCCTACCGCGATGATCGCATCCAGATTGTAATGCAGGATGCTGCGCTGCACCTGGCGTTTCCCTTCGGTTTGAACTGCTAAGAATTCCTTAGCAGTTGCCTCCTCAGGCAGCTCGTTCTCGGCGTAGATGTTCTTCAGGTGCGTCAGGGCGTTTTCCGGCGTCGTTTCAAAGAGCAGCCCGATGTTTTTTTGCGAAATGGGTATCCCTTTGACGCACGTATGAAGCGTGATAGTTTCAGACCATGGGAGAAGCAAAGCCGACCCCGGGCGTCGATTATCCGCGCACGTTCGATGAAATGGACGACTGGTTTCGGACCGAAGTCCAGTGCCGCGACTATGTCCGTCGCTTGTGCTGGTCGAACGGATTCGTTTGCGAGCGTTGTGGAGTTGCCGGGGAACCTTGGGTGACGGCGCGCGGTGTATTTCGGCGCAAGGCCTGCGACGGCAGCACGTCACTGACGGCGGGCACGGTATTTCAGGACACTCGCAAACCGTTGCGCACTTGGTTTCTGGCAATGTGGTTTATCACCAGCCAAAAGAAGGGCATGAGCGCCCTGGGTCTGCAGCGCGCACTTGGCTTGGGCAGTTATGAAACGGCCTGGACGTGGCTGCACAAGCTACGCCGGGCCATGGTGCGGCCGGGCCGCGATCGACTTTCCGGCGAGATTGAAGTCGATGAAACCTACGTTGGTGGCCCGGAAGAAGGCCTGCGGGGCCGCGAGATCGAGACAAAGTCCATCGTAGTGGTCGCGGCAGAGAAAAATGGTCGATCAGCAATCGGGCGCATCCGACTCAAACGTGTCAGGGATGTTTGCGCCGAAAGTCTGCTGAACTTCATTCGAGAAGCCGTGGAGCCAGGCGCGACAATACACACCGACGGGTGGAAAGGCTATGCGGGCCTCGCTGCCACAGGCTACAAGCATCACATTACGGCCATCAGCAGCGGGGAGGAAAAAGCCCACGAAGTCATGCCGCGGGTTCATAAGGTGGCTTCGTTGCTCAAGCGTTGGTTGCTCGGAACCCTTCAGGGCGGTGTTCAACACCAACATCTCGATTACTATACCGCGCGTCATCAAGTTTTGGGATTTCCGGCGTTTGGAGTGCTGGAGTTTTGGAGGTCTGTATTCCAGCACTCCACAACTCCATTACTCCGACGGTAAGATTCACAAATCATGGTGACGCTGGGTATACCTCGATGAATTTACGTTTCGCTTCAACCGCCGCCGATCAAACACCCGCGGACTGCTCTTTTACCGATTGGCCCAACAAGCTGTTGCCACCGCCCCGGCACCTTACAGTTCCATTATTCACGGCAAGCCACCATCACGTGCGTGAAAGGGATACCCATTTTTTGCGAAAGCCAGATCGTGCCGTCCTGCACCCACACCTCCACGCCGTCGCCGCCGGTCTGGTAGGCGAAGGTGAGAAACTCCGCCGTGCTGTTGCGGAGGCGCACGCTGTTCGGTGATCTTTTTTTCGGCATGGGCGTCTCCCTGTCTAGGATTTCGAAATGAGGTCGTCTGCGATGGACTTACTCATCTTGTAATCGAAGATTTGCTTCATGGCCTTGATTCATCTGCGCGTGTGCCGGAACGCGAGGCGTCCCGGCACGGCGCAGGGGTGCAACGTCGTCAAACATGTCGTAACGGCGGG
>JAPLUM010000459.1 GCA_026397605.1 Verrucomicrobiota bacterium
TACACGACGCTCTTCCGATCTTCTTGCGTGCCGAGATCAGTCCAGACTTCGAACTCATTGCGATGCTCGAAAAGGGAGTGGGAGTTCACCATGCAGGGCTGTCCGATGAGGCCAGAACTCTGATGGAATGGCTCACTGAGGAGGGTGCAATCAAGGTGCTTTGCGCCACCACGACCATTGCGCAAGGAATCAACTTCCCAGTGTCCTCCGTGTTCCTGGCGACAAGGCACTTCAAATTGAGCTCTTTCCCCTTTAACAAGGAGATGGAGGCAAGAGACTTTTGGAACCTCGCAGGTCGAGCGGGCCGCATGAATCAAGACACGGTGGGTGTCGTTGGCCTTTGCGGAGGAACCGATCCAGAGAGCGTGAAAGCGTTTGTTAGCAAGGCGACCGGAGAACTGGTTTCGCGGCTTCTTTCGATGGTCGAGGATTTGGATCAGGCGGCAACGGATCTAAATCTTCAAAAGGTGGTGGCCGGTGAGCAATGGGAGGACTTCCGCTGTTACGTGGCGCATCTCTTCAACGAAAAGAAGAACCTGGATGCTGTGCTGGCCAGCACGGAACAGTTGTTGCGCAATACTTACGGCTATGGCGAGCTTCGCAACGCACCCGAAGGACGGGAGAAGGCAGAGAAACTGCTGGCCGTTACCAAAGCCTATGCGACGAAGATTTCCGAGCATCCCGAGCGTGCAGCCCTGGCTGACATGACTGGGTTCTCCTGCGAGGGTGTCGGTGTTGCTCTTGCAGCAATGGGAGGCCTCGAACGGAAGCTTACCGCTGCCGATTGGACGCCTGAAGGGCTCTTTGGTAAAGGAAAAGGCATGGCTGATCTCTTCGGTGTGATGCTGAGGATACCTCAGATCAAACGTGGGCTGGAGGACCTCACTGCACCAGGCATTGACCGCACGCAGATCGCGGGGATCACGAAGGCCTGGGTAGGTGGAGAAAGCATTCAAGCCATTGCGACCAAGTTCTTCGAGGGAGCTGATGGCGGCACCGATGCGATCACCAACACCTGCAAGGCCATCTACAAGACATTGGTCAACAATGGCACTTGGGGTCTAGCAGCGTTGAGCAAGTTCTCAGGGATCGACTTCGAGAACCTCAGTGACGCTGAGCGTCGGCAGATCAATGCACTTCCGGCGATGATTTACCACGGGGTGAAGACAGAGGCTGGCGTGCTAATGCGCATGAACTCGGTGCCTCGTAGCGTGGCTGAGAAGCTGGGCCAAGTCTTCGAGAAAAAGGTGGGTGCCGTGAATGAAGGCCAGGGCGTTCAGGCGGCTCGTGGCTTCCTCAAGGACCTGGATTCTACTGGATGGGATTCAGTTAAGCCCGCCAATGCAGCGCTGTCTGGAAGCGACTATCAACGAGTTTGGGAAATCCTATCTGGAGAAGGACGATGAGCTTCACCGAATCCAACACTGTCGAGCAGATGATCCTCGACGCGGCGACCAGCCTTGGCAGCGGCGCGGGTGGTTCCGTGATGCGCGAGGATCCGCCTGCGGGCTGGGGCGGTTCGTTGGGCGAAGAGTTCAAGCCGTCGCGTTGGACCTACGCTGTGGCGACAGCGCTGCCGCGTCAGCCGGGCGAGGTGTTGGTGGAGCCGTGGGTGCGTGAGGCGCTCATGGCCCTGAATCCTGAAATCGCCGAGCAGCCGGACCGTGCGGACGAAGTGATCTATGCGCTGCGGGCCATCCTGCTCTCCGTGCAGGGCGACGGACTGGTGCGGGCGAACGAGAACTTCATGGCCTGGCTGCGCGGGGAGAAGACGATGCCCTTTGGCCCGAACGGCGAGCATGTGGCGGTGCGGCTGGTGGATTTCACCCAGCCCGCGAAGAACCGGCTGACGGTGACGAACCAGTGGACCTACCAGACGGGCAGCGTGGTGAAACGCTTCGACGTGGTCTTTCTGGTGAACGGTCTGCCGCTGGTGATCGGTGAAGCGAAGACGCCGACGCGCAGCGCGGTGACGTGGTTCGACGGGGCGTATCAGGTGAATGAGATCTACGAGAAGGAGATCCCGACCATGTTTGTGCCGAATGTGTTCTCCTTTGCCACGGAAGGCCGCGTGCTGCGCTACGGCAGCATCCGCATGCCCATCGACCTCTGGGGGCCGTGGCGCGATGAGGAGCATCAGGAGGAGGGCAACCTGGGCCATGTGCGCACGACGGTGGAGAGCCTGATGCGGCCCGGCGTGGTGCTGGACATCCTGCAAAACTTCACCCTCTTCGCCACGGACAAGAAGCACCGGCGCATCAAGGTGATCTGCCGTTACCAGCAATACGAGACGACGAACAAGATGATCGCCCGTGTGGTGGCCGGGTATCCGAAGAAGGGCCTGATCTGGCATTTCCAAGGCAGCGGCAAGAGTCTGCTGATGGTCTTTGCCGCGCAGAAACTGCGGATGCACCCGAGGCTGGGCAATCCCACGGTGCTGATCGTGGTGGACCGCATCGACCTCGACACGCAGATCAGTGCGACCTTCAACGCGGCAGACGTGCCGAACATGGTCGGCGTGGGCGACCGGCAGGAACTGCAACGGCTGATCAATCAGGACGTGCGCAAGGTGCTGATCACGACCATTCACAAGTTTGGTGAGGCTACGGGCGAGTGGAATGCCCGCAAGAACATCATCGTGATGGTGGACGAGGCGCACCGCACGCAGGAGGGCGACCTGGGCCGCAAGATGAGGGAGGCTTTGCCCAATGCCTTCCTCTTTGGCCTGACCGGCACGCCGATCAACCGGGCGGACCGCAACACCTTCTGGGCCTTCGGCGCGGACGAGGACAGCGCGGGCTACCTGAGTCGCTATTCCTTCCAGGACAGTATCCGTGACAAGGCCACACTGCCGCTGCACTTCGAAGCGCCGACGGTGAAGCTCAAGATCGACAAGGCGGCCATCGACGAGGCCTTCAAGCAGATCACCGACGACATGAGCGAGCAGGATCGCGACGACCTCGCGAAACGCGCCGCCAAGATGGCCGTGTTAGTGAAGAACCCGGAGCGCGTGAGGGCCGTAGTGGAGCACATCGTGCAGCATTACCAGACCAAGGTGGAGCCGAACGGCTTCAAGGCGCAGGTGGTTTGCTTCGACCGCGAATGCTGCGTGCTCTACAAGACGGTGATGGACGAAATCATTGGCCCCGAGGCCAGCGCTATCGTGATGAGTGGAGCGCAGAAGGACCCGCCCGCTTGGAGCGTCCACCTGCGCGACAAGGACGCCGAGGAGAAGCTCTTGGATCGCTTCCGCGATCCGGCGGACCCGCTGAAGTTTGTCATCGTGACCAGCAAGCTGCTGACCGGCTTCGACGCACCGATCCTCCAGGCGATGTATCTCGATAAGCCAATGAAGGATCACAACCTCCTTCAGGCCATCTGCCGCGTGAACCGAACCTACGGCCAGACGAAGACGCACGGCCTCATCGTGGACTACATCGGCATCTTTGACGACGTGGCCGTGGCACTCGACTTCGACGAGAAGGCCGTGCAGCAAGTGGTGAGCAACATCGACGAACTGCGCAAGGCTTTGCCAGAGTATGTCCTGAAGTGTCTCGCCTTCTTCCCCAACGTGGACCGCACCATCGGCGGCTACGAAGGCCTGATGGCCGCCCAGCAATGCCTGCCGAACAACGCCACGCGCGACAAGTTCGCCGCTGAATACAGCGTGCTCGGCACCATATGGGAAGCGCTTTCCCCCGATCCCTGCCTGAGCGCCTATGCCAAGGACTACAAGTGGCTGACGCAGGTCTATGAATCCGTGAAGCCCGTGAGCGGCAACGGCAAGCTGCTCTGGCATCGCCTCGGGGCGAAAACCATTGAACTCATCAACGAGAACGTCCACGTCGAAGCTGTGCGCGACGACATCGAAGCCCTGGTGCTGGATGCCGACGTGCTCGACAGCATCCTCAAAGACGCCAACCCCAGCAAGAAGGCCCGCGAAGTGGAAATCAAACTCATCGCCCGACTACGCAAGCACGCGGGGAATCCGAAATTCAAAGAACTCGGCGAGCGACTGGAGAAAGTGAGAGAGCGGCACGAACAAGGTTTCCTCAGTAGCCTGGAGTTCTTGAAGGCGATCTTGGAGATCGCCAAAGACACGGTGGCCACTGAGAACCAGATCGACCCCGAAGAGGAGCAGGACAAAGCCTTGGCAGCACTGACCGAACTCTTCAACGAAGTGAAAAGCAAGCAGACGCACGTCATCGTCGAGCGTCTCGTCGCCGACATCGATGCCATCGTGCGGCAGATACGCTTCGATGGCTGGCAGACCACGTCCTCAGGCGAACGCGAAGTGAAGCAAGCGCTCCGCTCTGCCTTGAGGAAATACAAGCTGCACACGGACCAAGATCTCTTCGACAAGGCCTACGGCTATATCCGGGAGTATTATTGAACTTCGGCAACGATTCCTGGCTCAGGGAGACCGGGTTCAAGCTGCAACTGGCTGCGGAAAGACTCGCCATCATTATCTAGGCCGATACGAGAGATGCATCGCTGAAGACGTTGAAGGCGCTGAATGAGTCATCGCAGACTTCAACCAGCGCACGCTAGCCGCCCTTCACTGCCGCATACTCTTTCGACAGGTCAATGCCCACGTCTGCACTGGGCATGAACTGCTGGAAGGCGGCATACATGTAGCTGACGACTTTCATGCCACTGAAGGCACCGGGGAAGGCTTTTAAGCTGTGCTTCGGTGTCGGGTCTTTGAGGTCGAGACCTTGGCTTGGTTACTGACTCCTGTCTCCTAGGGCCTGACTCCAGGCGCGGCGGGGACGCCGTCTTTCCTTGGCTGCCCAGGCGTGGCGCTTGGGGGACCAAGTGCCCTGTCTAAGAACGCCGGAGTTCGTGAGTTAAGATCGCCAGCGCCGTGATAGAGGCTGTCTCTGCACGCAGGATCAGGGGGCCGAGAGTCACGGGCTGAAAACCATGCTTCTCTGCGCTGGCTTCTTCTTCAGGGGTGAAGTCTCCTTCAGGACCGATGAGCGCATAGACAGATGGTTTTCCTTCAAAGGATAGGTCGTGGAGCCAGCAGGTACGCTGACTCAGCGCTGGCATGACTTTTAATCCATCTGCTGACAGGGATTGAAGGACTGTCGTGAATGCTGCTGGCCGCTCTAAACGCGGCACCCAGGGGGTGTGGCACTGTTTGGCGGACTCGATCATGTGGCGTTGCCATTTGAGCCACTTTTTTTCCAACTGATCGCCACTCAACTGGACAATGCTGCGCTGAGTGATCACGGGACGCACACTGCTGGCTCCTAGCTCGGTGGCCTTCTCTAGGAGCCACTCAAAAGGCTCTGCTTTGATCATGGCTGGTAGCAGATGCACCTCAGCGGTGCGCGCTTCATGCTGAACGACCGACTCGATGGCCGTCGTCACACTGCTCTTTGAAATGGCGGTGATGGCAGCCACGGCGACCCGCCCTGCCCCGTCGAAGACTTCAATCCGATCCCCGACCTGCCGCCGCAGCACCCGCGAGCAATGGGCGGCCTCGTCTCCAGAGAAGACGAGGATTTCCGGCTGCCAATGCGCCGGAGCTAGATGAAAACGACTGAGAGACATGGTGAAACAAAAAAGCGTAGAACCAACGCCAGTAGTGGCCATGTCACCCATCTTTTGCAAGCTAACCTGAACTATTCACGAAACTCTACTGCGACTTTCATGAATAGATATGGCTTAAGGCTTCGGCACCTTCTTGAACTCGCGTGTGAGCGAGGTCAGGGAGTCCTCCACGCCCATGCGCTCCAGACTGCTAGCGCCCACGAAGCCGTCGGCAGTGGTCTTGCTCAAGATGAACTCGACATCCTTTGGCGTATTGATCGGGCCACCATGCGTCAGGGTAAAGATGTCCTTTTTCACACTGCGGGCTGCATCAATGATGTCCTGCGTGACTTTGACCGTGTGATCCCAGCTGACGACAGCATTGGTGACGCCGATGCTACCACCAACGGTGGTGCCGACGTGGGCGATGATGGCATCGGCTCCATTCTTAGCCATCTCGATAGCCTCCTCGGGGGTGGCCACATAGACGATGCTAAAAAGATCCATCTTGGTGGCTAGACCCACCATTTCAAATTCCTTATGCACTCCCATGCCGGTCTCTTCCAGCACGCCACGGAAGTGACCGTCCACGATGGTGTGAGTGGGGAAATTATTCACCCCAGAAAAGCCCATCTCTTTCACACGCCCGAGCCAATGCCACATGCGGCGACGTGGGTCGGTGGCATGAACGCCACAGACCACAGGGATTTCTTTGACGATTGGAAGGACCTCGTACTCGCCGATCTCCATGGCGATTGCATTGGCATCGCCATAGGCCATCAGACCACAGGTGCTGCCATGGCCCATCATGCGGAAGCGACCGCTATTGTAGATGATGATCAGGTCGGCTCCGCCTTTTTCGATAAATTTAGCGCTGATCCCTGTGCCTGCGCCTGCGGCAATGATGGGCTCACCTTTGGCAAGCGTGGCCTTCAGACGATCGACGACTTCTTGTTTCGTGTAGGGATTTCCGATTCCGGTCCAGATGTTTGGCATGGCAATGTGAGGTTGATGGTGGTTTACGATAGTTGGCAGTGGATGACAGTGGTTCGTGGCAATCGTAAACCATCGTCAACTAACTTATACAACAGTAAACTCATCCCAATGCACGGCCCATCTTCCATCCTCGAACTATCCGAAACGCACACCTTGGGAGAAAAGACCGAGTTTAAAGTCGTGCAGGCCAGTGAGACCGACAAGCGCGCTTGGCTACGCGGAGCGCCAGTTTGTGGCACGCTGAAGGCCCACCGCATCTCCCATGCCGGCATCATGACCGCCCACGCCCCCTACCGCATCGTGCGGATGCATCAGGGTGGCTTGTACTTCCTGGCCTGTCTGAGTGGAGAGGGGCGGGTCCTAGTCGATGGCCGCTGGCAGAAATGCAGCGCAGGCATGGCTGTGGCCCTACCTGCCTTCAT
Organism: Verrucomicrobiota bacterium; assembly: GCA_026397605.1. Lineage (GTDB taxonomy): Bacteria > Verrucomicrobiota > Verrucomicrobiia > Verrucomicrobiales > Verrucomicrobiaceae > Prosthecobacter. The sequence continues at coordinate 6,960 of JAPLUM010000459.1, forward strand.
GGTGAATGCCTTTGAAGCCGTGAAGGGCAAAGAGTGGCGCTGCTGCTGGGTGCGCTATGAGCAGCAGCCTGAGCAGAAACCCATCCTCAATAGCAGCTCACCGCAGATGGCTGCGTTCCACGGTCAGCCGCTGTGGAACGCTATCGAAGGACTCATCTCCGAGTCTTCCCAAGAGTCAAAACCTGCCGCCATGTTTCACTGGGTGGAGCTGATCCAAAGCTACGTCGAGCGCTTTGCCCAGCCCTGGCAGCAAGACGACCGCCTGTGGCGTCTCTGGGAAATGGTGGCTGCCGACGTCGGTCGTGATTGGACCCTGGACGAGCTAGCCCACCGCGCCCACGTCAGCGCAGAGCACCTACGCCGTCTTTGCCGCCGCGCCCTAGGCCGCACCCCCATGCATCACGTTACCTGGCTGCGGATGCGAAAGGCCTGCGAGCTGCTTTCCACCACCAATCTGAAAGTTGAAACCGTCTCGCACACCGTCGGCTACCAGAACGCCTTCGTCTTTAGCAATACCTTCAAAAAATGGATCGGCTGGCGTCCTAGTGAACACCGGTCGCGGATGGTGGGATGAAACCACAAGGCTTTAGCTGTTTATTGTGGAACCAAGTTTTGGGGCAATTCTAGGGGCCTTGTTTCGCGCTTCTTGTTAAATTGTTACCCGCTTATTCACATCTCGCTTGCCAAAGTAGGTGCATTCAGGTTCTCCTAGCTAATATTTAGAGACAGACTCCCCATGGCAGAAAGATACAAAATTTATGAACAGCTCGGCGCAGGTGGCGTGGGGGCGGTCTATCGTGCCTACGACAACGATCTCAAACGCTGGGTGGCGATCAAACGACTGATTGCGGCCTCTGAGCTGAGCACGGATGCGAGTCTGGCAGCAGACCTCCGCCGTGAGGCAGATGCTCTGGCTGCGATGCGGAATCCGAACGTGGTGACGATCTTTGATGTGGCGAGCGACTCCGTGGGTCTATTCATGGTCATGGAACTGCTGGAAGGAGAGGACCTGGCGGACGTGGTAGCACGCGGGCCTCTGCACTATGACGACTTTAAAGAGCTGGCCTCACAGACTCTAGAGGCCCTGCTGGCTGCGCACCAGCGCCACATCCTGCATCGAGATATCAAGCCGGAAAACATCAAGGTAGAGCGTCTGCCGGGCGGACGCATGCAATCTAAGATCATCGACTTTGGCCTGGCGCGCTCCGGCATGAGGGCAAGGAAGCAGACAGAAGATCAGTCTGGCACGGTGATGGGCTCCATTTTCTACATGGCCCCAGAGCAGCTCACACGGAAGCCGGTGGATGAAAAGACGGATCTCTACTCTCTGGGCTGTGTTTTCTATGAAGCCCTTTCAGGTCGTAAGGCCTTCGATGGAGAAACAGTGGATAAGGTGATCGATGCGCACATCAATCATGACATCATCCCGCTGAACGTCATCGCCCCCCATGTGCCTGCGTGGCTAGGTGCTTGGGTGCTAAGATTGATGGCGCAGAAGCCGGAAGATCGGCCAGCTAACGCCCAGCAGGCCATTGAGGAATTTAGGAGTTGGGAAAAAATGTCTTCTGCTCCAGCGATGATGCCATGGATGCCGATGAATTATGCGCCCATGCCGATGAACTACACGCAGCCCATGTATCCTGGGAATGTGCCCACGGGCAGCGTGCCAGTGCATCCGATGTATTACCAGACCGGTCAGGTACCTACTTACCAGCCCCAGACTGGGCAGGTGCCTACCTACCAGACAGGACAAGCGCCAGTCTATGAGCCAACACAGACGCAGCCAGTCATCCAAGCTCAGCCAGCTGCTGAGGTGATTCCCGTCACGAATCCAGGGACTCAAACCAAGCCACTCAGCGCGCCCAAAGCCGCTGGACCGCGCCAGCCACAGGGAGGTCGCGCGATTGCGACCAAAGCAACGCCAGCCGCCAATGCAGGAGGCACCGCTCAAAATGCAAAAACAAAACTTTACGCCATGATCAGCGGTGGCGTGGTGCTACTGCTGGTCATCGTGGGTTTCCTGTTTTCAGGTGGTACACCCAATCCCGCTAAAGGCCCCGGATCCGGCTCGCAAGCAGCCCAAGCTGAAAGTCAAGCCAGCAGCACCCCAGCGGCTGGTTCTAAAATGGCTTTTCAGTTACCAGGAGAACGTATTTTCCCGCCGCTGGATATGGATCTCTGCATGCACTTGGTCGCTGGTGTGGGCATGAAAATTCAAAGTGGCTCTATTGCCAACAACGAGGATCTGGTCACGAAATGGCATGATCTAGCGCCACGCGGAAGTGATAACTTCATGCGGACGCCGACCAACGAGAACACCTTCAGGCCAAGGCAAAGCAACTGGAGTGCTTCCCCACAGAGCAAAGGTAAAATTAAAGATGGACGTAAAGTCCTGCATTTTGTGCCTAGAGAGGGGAAAATGAGAAGCCTCACCATTTCAAATCCTGAAACCAAAAGCGTCTTTCCATTTGGTGCTAAAGAAACTCATAACCCCAAAGGCCTGACGCTAGCGCTTGTCTTCCAAGCAGATATTGAGACATTACCCTGCCGCGTAATCACGCTCAGCACAGACGGAAATATCGGCGTCACGCTACGTGTGGATGCGAACAAAAATCTCCTAGCTCAGTTTAAAGATGGCAGCAAAGAAGTCTCCATCACCAGTAAAAACCTGGATGCAACGCTACCGTGCACCGTTGTTATCACCTGGGACGCCGCAACTGGAAAGGCCGAGTTGCGGGGGAAAGATGCGCCGGGGAAAAGCTTTATCGGCAGCACCCAGCTTAACGCACCCAAAGTTCCACTGGGATGGCTGCAAATAGGCAAAAGCAGCGAAGCCAATAAACCCGTGGCACAACCGCAGGACTGCTTCACAGGCTGGCTGGCTGAGTTTCTCGTCTATTCCTCCGTGCTTTCAAACGATCAGATTCAGCTTTTAGAAGGGCGCGTCCTAAGAGACTACTACATTCCATGGATGCAGCCGCCTGCAAAGAAGTAACGGCATGGCCGTGCAGCTAGCGAGTGATGCAGCACCTTGCCATTTGCTCAGGTGTTGGCATGATGAGGTTTTACTCATACCTCTCTTTAACGACATTTCACCTCTTCGAATCATGGAAACTCTGCGCCGCCTGACCTTTGCTTTAACGGTCTTTATTCTTGCGACTTTGGCCTTCGCCTTTTGGCGACAGGGGAAGGAAGGCTATGGCCTGCTGGATTTCCTCAAAGGTGAATCGCCCAACGCGGAGAAGTTCACAGCCTCCAGCGCACCAAAGCTGGATCTAGATGATGTCAAAATTCTAAGTGCCATGAATGATGAGTTTTCCAAGCTCTCAGCTGCCGTTTTACCCAGCGTAGTCAGTGTGAATACGAAGACAGTGCGCCGAGGTCAGACGGCTTGGCATCCATTCTTTGGACTGGTCAGCGGGCGCGCTCAGGTGATTCCTGGATTGGGCTCAGGAGCCATCATTTCTAAAGAAGGCCATGTGATTACCAACTACCATGTCATCGCCGATGTGAGTGAAGTGCTCGTCACGACGAACGATAATAAACAGTTCCCAGCGAGGATTCTCGGAGCCAGTCGTGAACGTGACATCGCTCTGCTCAAGATCGAAGGCTCCAAGAAGGACTTCCCTGCCCTCACCTTTGCTAACAGTGATGCTGCCAAAGTGGGTCAACTCGTGTTTGCTGTGGGCAATCCTTTTGGGCTGAGTGGCACAGTGACTCAGGGGATCATCAGCGCTCGGGATCGCCATCTCAGTGATAGCCAGCTGGATTATCTGCAAACTGATACGGTCATTAATCCAGGCAACTCAGGCGGCCCGCTGGTCAATATCCGGGGTGAAATGATCGGCATCAACGTGGCTATCTACCGCGGAGATGAAAACGTGCGCGCCTGGCAGGGGGTGGGACTGGCCGTACCAGCTAACGACGCCAAATCTGTCATTGATGCCATTTTAGCGCAGACCAAAGCCGGCAAACCCGCCACAACAGCCACCGGCATGGGTTATCTGGGACTCGTCCTCAGCCCTGAAATCGTCGCTATCGATGCTGGACTTGGCACGTCTCTCATCGGTGCCTATGTGACGGAGCTAGATCCACAGTCACCAGCCATCGCCGCAGGTCTCATGGCAGGAGATGTAATCACCGCTATCAATGGCCGAAATCTCACGACGCCCAGAGAGCTATTAGATCAGATCCGCGCACTGTCACCAGGGACCAGCATCCAATTGACCCTGCTACGCGATGGCCAGCTAGCCCAAATGAATGTGACTATTGGCCAAAGGCCCGACTCCCAGTAGACCAGCCTACCGGGAGAGTGCGCGGCAATTGTCCAAAAGTCCGTGCACGTAGTTAGCCACGTCTTCAAAACCCTTTTTGTAAGGCGACTCATCCAGGCAAATCAATTCTGCCACGGCCTCCTTGAGCATGGACTGAGCAAAGTTAACAGCCTTTTCGATCGCTCCTTCATAGTCAGCAATGCTGGCGAGAATCGTGGTGTCCATCGGCTCGCCTTGCAGCAGCATTTTGTTCAGCTTTTGCTTCTGCGCGTCTGTGGCCTCCATCAGCAGATAGAGGATAGGCAGAGTGAGCTTTCCTTTCACCAAATCGGTTCGCAACGTTTTACCGACTTTAGTTTCATCCCCGACGAGATCCAGACAGTCATCGTAAATCTGATAAACCGTACCAAGCTTCATGCCATAACTATGAAGAGCTGCTTCGACATGTTCTGGCACTTTATTGAGCCTAGCTCCCATACCAGCAGCGACACCAAAGAGCGCGGCCGTTTTCATCTCGATCATACGCAGATAATCAGTGACTGACAGGTTCAGATCAAAGCGGCGCTGGGTCTGGAAGATCTCTCCACTGCAAACATCACGCGAAGCTTTGGCAATACTACGACAGACGACGGAATCATCAAACTCGGTGGACAGCTCAAGCGCGTACGCAAAGAGCGCATCACCCAAGAGCACACTCAAGGCGCTGCCCCACTTTGCTGCAGCAGTCGGCATGCCACGACGAGTTGCAGCCCCATCCATGATGTCATCATGCACGAGAGAGGCGATGTGGATCATCTCCAAAATGACCGAAAGCCTCGTGTGATGCTCCGTCTTTCCACCGGTAGCACCGCCAGCCATGAGCGCTAAGGCCGGACGGATACGCTTACCCGAGGCCTGACAAACGTAGGCCACATAGCCCTCAACCGCTGGATCAAAATGACGTGCCTGATCGCGGATGGCCTTATCCACCACCTCCAGATCACCCCGGAGAAGATCAAAGGGGAAGACTGGTGTGTTAGCGCTAGCGGTTAAAGTTGTCATAATGGGGGTATGAAAAAGGCCCTCGTGAAGATAATTGCCTACTGCATCCTTCGCGCACCCTGATTTCGCAGTCAAATACGACCTCACTGAAACTCTGGATGTAGTTTCACAGAATTCATAATTCCGTGAAAGTTCGACAGACCTCACATTCGCTACGACGAGGCAGTTTGACTCGGCGAAAACGCATCTTCCCCAAGTCCATGCAAAGCATTTCCCCAGCTAATGATTCCCCGAGGCCTGTGATAAGCTTGATCACTTCCATGGCCCCCACGCAGGCAGCGGCACCCGAAACAGCCCCAAAAACTGGAAACTGTCGGGTCCAAGTTTCAGGCACGGCTGGAACATAACAGGCTAGGCAACCCGTACGCCCAGGAATAAAAGTGGTCACACTGGCCTCTAAATTATGCATGGCGCATTCGACCATTGGCTTCCCTGCCCGCACAGCAGCTGCATTTAAAGCCAACCGTTCCTGAAACAATGGTGCCGCATCTACCACGATGTCAGCTTGGGCAACCAAACCATCAGCGTTAGAGGCGGAGACATTTTCAGGAAGGGTGACAACCTCACAATCAGGATTCAAATCCTG
>JAPLUM010000424.1 GCA_026397605.1 Verrucomicrobiota bacterium
CTTTGTCTCGTTTAAGCTGGAACGTAAGCTTGGCCCTGGGGAGTATCTTGCTGGCACAAAAGACACCGCCTTCATCCTCGGTCTGCGTCGTGGACAGGGGCGCGTCACGCTGCTCAATCACGCACGGCCTTTCCGCAATCGCTACCTCGGGGATCATGATCATGCTAGCTGGCTCATCGCTCTGATGGGGGAGGATGCGCTGGATGTCTGGTTCATCAGCGGCATGGAGAAAAGCTTCATGAGCCTGCTGTGGGATCATGCCTGGATGCTCATCCTGACTCTGATCGCGGTGCTTGTTTTCTGGCTCTGGTGCCATGTGCCGCGCTTTGGGCCGATGCGTCAGGTGGTGCTGCATGAGACAAAGCACTTTGTCGATCACATCGGTGCACTGGGCTATTTTTTCCATCGTCTGAAGCGGGATGACGTGCTGCTCTTTGACTCGGCTCGTCAGCTGCGGGCCAAGGCCCTGACACGTTTTCCGCATCTCCATGGGGCAGGGGATGCTGACCTGCTGCCAAGGCTGGCAGAGATCAGTGGATTGCCTGTCGAGCGTATCCAGGTGGCGCTGAATCCGCCTGCTAACCCAGCCCCTTTCCAGCTCGTCGCCCTGCTCAAAGATCTCCAAACCCTCCGTCAATCACTATGAATACTGAATCCATGCCGCCCATCCTGCCAGCTCCACCGCCACCGCCTGAGCTGGGTTATGTCAGTCCTGCCAGCTATGCGCCGCCTTCCTTTGAGCCTGTCATGGCCCCGCAGATGCCACGCTCAGCGCAGATCATGAAGTCCATTCGGGATGCCGTGGCCCAGGTTTTTGTCGGTCAGGATGAGGTGCTCTATCAGGTGCAGGCAGCGCTCCTGGCTGGTGGTCATGTCTTGCTGGAAGGCAAGCCTGGACTGGGTAAAACACACCTCGTTCTGGCCCTGGCACAGACCTTTGGTGCCAGCTTCCGCCGTATCCAATTCACGCCTGATTTAATGCCGTCGGATGTGACGGGGCACACGCTCTATGATCTGGGTAGCCAGAGTTTTCGTGTGCGTCATGGCCCTGTCTTTACCCAGCTGCTGCTGGCAGATGAGATCAATCGCGCTCCGGCAAAAACACAGTCTGCGCTGCTGGAAGTCATGCAGGAAGCGCAGGTCACCATCGACGGCGAAACCCATACGCTAGCGCCGCCGTTCATGACCTTTGCTACGCAGAATCCCATCGAGCAAGAAGGCACCTATCCGCTGCCAGAGGCGCAGCTGGACCGCTTCCTGCTAAAGGTCGTGATCGACTATCCCGAGGCCGAGCAAGAAGCCTGGATCGTCAAAGCCGCCTCTTCAGTGGCTGGCGGCCGCGGGTTGAATGCTCAGAGCGTGCAGCGGATCTGTACCACCGACGACATCCTGCAAGCTCAGCAGGAAGCTGCTGGAGTGCAGGCCGTGGAAAGCGTGGTGAACTACGCCGTCAATCTCACCCGAGCTACCCGCACAAACGGTGCCATCGCTCTCGGAGCAGGCACGCGTGGTGCCATCAGCCTCGTGCGTGTGGCCAAGGCTTATGCGCTGTTGGATGGCCGCCATTACATCACTCCGGGAGATGTGAAGCGCGCAGCTCTGCCAGTGCTGCGCCACCGCATCACGCTTGCGCCCGAGGTTTCCATCAGTGGTCAGACGGTGGATCAGGTCCTTGAGGGCGTCATCCGTAGTGTCGAAGCTCCACGTCAGTAACTCCCGACCATGCGCCCCACTCAGAGCCTTCTCAAGCTTCTCGGTCTGCTGACCGCGTTGGCGCTGCTGGGTGCTTTTTTACCTGACCTGAAAACCTTCTGGCTCGGAGCCTCAGGGTTGCTCTTGCTGGTCGCTCTACTGGATGCCTTGACGCTGCCAAAGGCGCGCAACTTTGAAGCCAGCCGAGATACCCCAGGGCGCTTTGCGCTCGGTGTCAGCTCGTCCGTTCGTCTGACCGTGAAGCACGGATTGAAGCGTGATCTTTTGATCCGCCTGCATGACGGCTTACCTCTAGATGCCGAAGCCAAGGATCTACCCTGGTCAGGTCCGCTACCAGCTGGTGAGGTGCTGGAGTTAGCCTATGACCTGCATTTTAAAAAGCGTGGTCTGCACCGTTTCGAGTCCATGCATTTAATGGCCAGTTCCCAGCTCGGCTTATGGCAAAAACTTTGCCGAGTCGGCCTGCCGACAGAGACTCACGTCTATCCAAATTACGAGCCGATCCTGCGCTTTGCCCTGCTGGCCACGGCCAATCGTGAGGAGCAGATGGGCATCGTGAAACGCCGCCGAAATGGAGCCACGCTGGACTTCCATCAGCTGCGCGAATACCAGGATGGCGATGTCCTCTCGCGAGTCGATTGGAAGGCCACCTCCCGCCGGCAAAGCCTCATCAGTCGCGACTACGAAGAGCAAAAGAATCAGAGCATCCTGCTCGTGCCTGACTGCGGACGCCGGATGCGCGCCATGGATGGCGAGCTCAGCCAGTTTGATCATTGCCTCAATGCCATGCTGCTCATCTCCTACATCGCGCTCCGGCAGAGTGATGAAGTCGGAGTCGTTGGTTTTGGTGGCGTGCAGCGCTGGCTGAAGCCGGTCAAAGGCCCGCCAGCCATGCCCAAGATCCTGAATCATCTCTACGACTACGAGACCACCACCCAGCCCAGTGATTTCGGCGAAGCCGCCGAGCGGGTCATGGCCTGTCAGAAACGCCGCTCACTCGTCATCCTGCTCACCAACCTGCGCACCGAAGACAGCCAGGATCTCATCAAGGCCGTGCGGGTCATGCAGAAGCGCCACGTCGTCCTCGTCGCCACCTTGAAAGAAGCCGAGATGGAAGCCCGCGCCAGCCAGCCCATCAGCACCTTGAATGATGCCCTGACCTTCGGTGCCCTCAGCACCTACCTCCAGCAGCGCCAGCAAGTCCTAGATCACCTCCACTCCCACCGAATCCTCACCGTCGATGAGACCGCCCAGGGATTAGCCGTGGCACTGGCCAATAAGTATCTGGATGTGAAGTCCGGCGGCTTGCTGTGAGATTCTGAGTATTGTCGAAATAGGCAGATGCTCGCTCGTATGATCTCTGTCTCGCTATCGATTAATCTTGTTGTTTTTGCTCAATAATTTCATTGTCCACCGCTGAGCATCCCTTGCCATGTCACTGAAACCCACAGGTTCCTCTATTGTACTCCGACGTTTGTTACGCAGATTTCTGATTGTAGGAATCGCGGTTACAATCCTGGCTGGATTGCCCTGGTGGTTTGGACCGATCCGTCCGCTCTTGTTTAGCGCTTCAGACATCAGGGAATATTACAGCCAGTATGGTTTCACAGGTGACTTCTCACGATTAATCAGAGCTAAATGCAGCCTCGAAGTCTTCCATGCTTATGCTAGACAGCAGGGCTTGCAGCGGCTCAAGGGACGGCGTTTGCCAGATGGGTGCCCTGATTGGCAAAATCTGAGGGAAAGCTGGTGGTCACCACCACCGGATTACGCTGGAGCGTACTATACCTTCAGGCAAGGGGGCAACCGGTGCATCCTGGCTTATCGAGATGGATTTTTATATTATGATATCTCTGATTGGTAAATCACATCTCCTATGCCCACCATTCCGCTCCTCATGCCCCAGCTCGGCGAGTCGATCGCTGAACCCACAGCATCTTTGCGCCACAAATGAACGATTTCACGGATGACAGAGGGTTTGAAAAGCCAAGCAATGCATCTCTGCGGTTATCCTAAATCCGTGTTTCGAGTTTCAGGTTTCACGTTTCAAGTTGTCTGAATCAAGGCGTTACGAGACAATGTCAGTACACTCAAAAGGTGAAGGCTATCATGCTCACAAGTCGTTGGCTTTCATGCCGTGAAACTTTGAACTCGAAACTTGAAACTCGGATTTAGGGTTATCCTGGACCGATTCTAACGAGGTCTATCCGATCCTCAGCGGCGTGGCAAGCTCATTGGCGGCGTCTTCCGCTTGTCAGTTTTTAGAGCCTCTTGCCAAAACCTCGGATCAAGAGCCCAAACTGGAGATCATGAGGAAAGCAGGAATACAGGAAGCCTGATTTTCCTGCCGCGCGGGTTCCGCCGCCAAAGAACGCTACGAGTGCCTGCGCAGTTTGCTCAAAGCCGAAACAGCGCGCGAATTGATCAAGCACCGTCAAAGAATCGGGAAAAAGCCGTTCCCCTCTGGGTAAGTCTTCGGCCATCCGACCGCGAATCGTTCAACAACCGTTATCATTGCGGCTTCGCGCAATGATAACCATGTTCGTTAGGCGTCATGGCTCCTTTGCTTCCATCTCTTTCTTGGCCGCCTCGCACTTCTTGCAGACGTAAACGAGAACGCGACCGGTCTCGCCCGGCAGAATGATGCTGGTCGCGGGATAGCAGTCGCCGGGATGTGGGTAATGGTCCTTGCGCCGCTTCCACTGCTCGTCGTTGGGATTCTTGGAGATCACCCCGTGGCCAAATGGCACGGCGCGCTTGAACATTTCGAGGCGGTGCACTTCGCAGGTGCTCGGCTCCCCTTTGGTGTAATCACGCGTTGTGCCGGATGGTTTCTTACCTGCGGGCTTATCGCCTGCGTTGGTGACTGGAACTGCAAGAATGCAAGTTAGGGCGATAAGGCATTGGAGTCGTTTCATGGTTCTAAGTATGACGTGCACTGTGGTGAGTTCTTGGAAATTGGCTGTCTGTGCTATGCTCCCACGATGCGCGAGCAACGCCTAACGTTCGCCCTTGGTCGTGGATGGTGGCTGCTCATGTGGAGATAGGTGCTGGCTCCCAAATCATCTGGAACGAATGCTCATCCTGCTCCCTGACCCAAAAGCCAAGTCTCTGATAAAGGGTCAAAGCAGGATTGGAAGCAAAAACGTGAAGCGTGATATGTCGTACGACATCATGATCAATCGCGAGATCGGGCGTGTGGTGAAGCTGATCGACTTGGGCAAGCGGGTAACGGCACACACGCTGCGCCATTCCTTTGCCACGCATCTGATCCTGCGCGGGGTGGACATCAGAAGCATCCAGCAGCTGCTGGGTCATGTGGATGTGCGGACGACGGAGATTTATACCCAGCTAGCCAAAGCCATGCGCGGGGAAATCACGAGTCCGCTGGATGATCTGTAAATCAAAGACGACAAAGATGAAATACACACCGGGACTCGAGCGAGCCTACAAGGCATGGTACAAGGAGATGCTAGCGGCGCTGAAGGAACGCTGGCATGAGGGGCTAAGCTGGACGGAGTGTGAGGCGCTATGCGGGGAGATGACGGCCATGCGGGCAGGCATTCGTGAAGAAAGGGGCATCAAGCCACCGAGAATGTTTTGCCGGAACTGTCAGGCTTACCACGAGATGAAGAACTTTGATGTCAGCGTGAGGGCGCTGCTGTTTTCCCTGAAGAAAGTGGGTGCGGTGGACGAGACCAAACTGGCCAGCCTAGATAAAGCCTGGCAGAAGGAACAGAAGAAGAGAAAGCGTGAGATGGCAGCCCACGCTCTGGCTAGCGCGCCTACGGGGGAGGCGGCACATGCATGATATCATGATCAACTGGGAGATCGCCCGTGTGATGAAGCTGAGTGAAGCTCAAACGTGACTGACGGGATCCTTTTCCGGCAAAAAAAGGGGTGACAAAAAGAGAAGACATTTTGGAGGAGAAAGACCGTCAAGAGACATGCGCGTGTGGCAGCCATCTCAGGTCGGCTCGGCACGGTGAGAGGATGACTCAGTCCCGTGTTTCCGTTGCTGTCTTGGGTGCTGCGGCTGCGGGCAATCCTTTTGCGCCTTCTAGGCACAGTTTAGTCGCTGCGGACAATGATGTGATCGCTGCTGACTCCAATTTAGAGGCTGCTAGCTTCCGTTGGATCGCTGCGGACTCCAATTTTGAGGCTGCTAGCTTCCATTTTATGGCTACTAGCTTTCATTTTATGGCTGCGGACTCCAATTTTGTGGCTGCGGACTCCAGTTTTGTGGCTGCTCACCTCGTTTGACCTTCAACGGCTTATCAAAAAACGGCTGTTTGCAGAGGCGGACGTGGTCCGGCTCATCAAAAACAGGGCTTAGGCACCAAAAATACAAGAGACTTAGGTTACAGGATTTACAAGATGGGCAGGATTCACAGGTCTGAAAAAATCCTGTTAATCTTGGAGGCTCTTGCAAAACCTCGCATTCTGGTCTCGCGTGCGGGACGCCTACATCGCGACTCGTAGGCTCGTTCGCCAGAACGAGAAGGACGTGGGTGGCTCATCTGCCTAGTCGCCTCAAACGTGCTCCTGCAGCCAGCGGGTGCTGCGCTCGAGTTCGGCTTTTTGGTAGGCGATCTCGGCGTCTTTTTTGGCTGGGCCGTCGGGGGCTTTGAAGGTGGGGATGGGCTTGCCTTTTTGGGTGAAGGCGACCCAGGCTTTGAAGGCGGGGGTGTCGCGATAGCCAGGGAAGGGGGCCCAGAACTCGTCTTTTTTCCAGGTCATGGGCTTGGCAAAGCCGGAGATGGTCTCGACCTGAAGCGGCACGCCGGGGGCGAGCTCGGCAAAGCGTTTGGCATAGGCCGCGAAATCGACTAGGCCCTCGCCGATGGCGGTCCACTGGACGACAGCGCCGTTTTCGTCCTCCCAGGCCATGCTGTCGCGGACGCTGGAGCAGAGGGTGTAGGGTCCAAGAGCCTCAAGGTGCGCCATGGGTTCTTCCATGGCCCAGACGGCGTTTCCTGGGTCGATATTGGCACCGACATAGCTTTTACCGGCGGCTTCAATCAGAGCGACGAGCTCGTGACTTTGCATGTCGCCTGCGTGGTTTTCGATGGCGATTTTGATGCCTTCAGCTTCCGCTAGGGTGCGGTTGGCTTGGATGACTTTGATGGTGGTCTCGATGTGTTTTTGGATGCCGCCGTCGCTGCTGCGGTCTTTTTGGTTGCCGAGATAACAACGGGCGACGGGCGAACCGAGTTTTTTGGCGGCTTTAATGGTGAGAGCGAGCGTCTCTTCTGGCGTGCCATAGGTCGGCTTCCAAGAGTTTGAACTGGGACAGACGCCACCGGTGCCGACATAGAGCTTGAGTCCAGCTTTGTCGGCCTGGTCTTTGAGGCCCTGCAAGTAGGCGTCTTCAAAGGACTCGAAGACGCTGAGCTCGGAGATGAAGCAGGTGTCCAGTTTCAGGGAGGCGGCGTAGTCGATCTGCTGAGCGGCCTTCCACCCAGTGGCGCGCACGGAGAAGTGATCCATGCCGATCATGAGCTTGGGCTGGGCGGCGCGAAGCTGGGCAGTCGCAGCGGCGGCGACGGAGAAAGCGGAGGACTGAAGGAAGTGACGGCGATTCATGAGGTAAGGGTGCATTAGAAAACGGGATTCAAGAGAGAATCTTCAGGCACTTTGTCTTTATCCTCCTCCTGACAAACTTGTCCCTGAAGTGACTTCCTGTTTTACGCACCGTGGATGAAATGAGACAGTTCGTGACGCGAGACTTTGAATCACAGGATTAACAAGAGAACAGGATTCACAGGAATAGATTCAGACCTGTAAATCTTGATAATCCTGTTTTCCTGTAAAATGGATTACTGGGTTGCTTTGTCGTCTCCGACTCATCTGACCATGGTGACTCTCCGTTCCACATCCCAACGTCGTGGATGAAATGAGACTGCCTGGAATGTGAGCTTTTAACGGATTATGATCTTGATGGCAGCTTGACCCTGGCGGTCGTCGTCTGAGGAGACGAGGAGCTGGCCGAGGTGGTGGCCGCTGCGCCAAGGGGCACCGCTGCTGGGCTTGGTCTGGAGCAGGTAAGCTCCCGTGCCGGCATTGCGGAAGGAGGTGATGTTGTTGCTGAAGGAGGAGCCTTGGCCGCCGATCTCAAAATGCTCCATGAGCGTGAAGTGATCTTTGTTCAGGTCCACGACGGGCTCGCCACCGCTGGTGATGACGACGAGGATATTGGCCGGATGCGTGTTCCCATTGCCTGCGGCTCCCTGAGAAGTCTGGACGCTGAGGCTGAGTGAACCTGCAGTCGCTAAAGTGGTCTTTGGCGCGAGGCGAGCCGAGGGAAGGGGAGTCGATGCAGGAACGACGGGCATTGTTGGTGCAGAAGGGGCGGGCACGGGATCAGGTTTTTTCACGATGGGGGCCGGCTTGGCCACTGGGGCCGGTTTAGCGGGCGCTTTAGCGGCAGGTGCGGGCTTCGGCGCAGGTTTTGCGGGTGCTTTGGCAGCGGGTGCGGGCTTCGGCGCTGGCTTCTTGGCAGGTGCGGGCTTCGGCGCTGGCTTTTTAGGAGCAGGCTTAGGCTTGACTGCCGGCTTGGCTTTAACAGGGGACTTTTTCACCACGGCAGCGGGTTTCTTCGCGGCCACTTTTTTTGGAGTCGGTTTTTTAGCCATATCGTGATTTGTTACGAATTACCGCAGACTAACCAAAAATAACGGAAACTGTCGAGATTTGTCTCATCGAACTAGCAAAAAAGAGGCTAAAACTAGGCAGGAAGGAGATAGCCCTGCGCTAAAATCTCATAAGCTTGGATTTGCTGCTGCTCCCAGAGGGCGTCTTTCCCAAGCTCCTGGGCCATGAGTCGGGCGACGGCGGGCGCGGCCTCGGCACTGGCGCGGGCGTCTAGGAGCAGGGCTCGGGTGCGGCGGGCCAGGACGTCTTCCACGGTGCGGGCCATCTCATGGCGGACGTGCCAGAGGACTTCGGCTTTGAGAAACTCTAGCCGTGGGTGCAGCAGTTCCCCGAGCGCGGGATCGGCGGCGATGAGGGCGCGGATGCCTGGTGCGTCGCTGCCGTAGTAGTGCAGGTGGGTTTCATCGGTGGGGGTCGTTTCGGAGCCGTGAATCGGCAGCTCATGCGTGGCGCAGTGGCGGTGATCCAGAGCACCGATCATCTCGGCGTGGTCGATGACATCCTCGGCCATCTTCCGGTAGGTCGTCCACTTCCCGCCAGCCAGGGTGATGAGCCCCGAGTCGGAGATGGTGATGAGATGATCCCGCGAGAGGGCGGCAGTGCTGCCAGCTTCCGCTTTGATCAAAGGACGCAGGCCAGCAAAGACGCTCAGCACATCGGAGCGCTGGGGATCGCGGGTCAGGTAACGGCTGACCTGCGTGAAGATGAAGTCGATCTCCTCCGCCAAGGCACGCGGCTCCAGACTGGCGCTGGCTACGGGCGTATCAGTCGTGCCGACGACGACTCGCCCATGCCAGGGCACGGCAAAGAGCACGCGACCATCATCCGTCTTTGGGATCATGATGGCGGTATCTCCTGGGAGAAACTCGCGCGGCAGGACGAAATGGATGCCCTGGCTGGGACTCAGCATGGGCTTGGCGGCGGCATCGTCCATCTGGCGCACGGCATCGGCAAAGACGCCGGTGGCATTAATGACGACTTTGGCTTGGACCTGCATTTCTGCGCCGCTTTCCTCATCCCGTAAACGCACGCCAGAGACATGCGGGCCGTCTTTGAGCAGGCCGCAACAGCGCATGTAATTCACTAGCACGGCCCCTTTTTCCACGGCGGTCTGCGCTAGATTGATGGCGAGACGCGAGTCGTCGAACTGACCGTCATGATAGATGATGCCGCCATTGAGCCCCTCTTGCTCGATGTGCCAGCCCATCATAGACCTTCATGCCGATGCCGTAGAACGGCCCCTCCCACCAGTGGTAGTTCGGGATCACAAAAGGCAGGCTGTGAACGAGATGCGGTGCATTTTGCACCAGCAATCCGCGCTCCCGCAGGGCTTCCAGAACGAGGGAGACGTTGCCTTGTTTCAAATAACGCACCCCGCCGTGGACCAGCTTCGTGCTACGGCTAGAGGTGCCTTTGGCAAAGTCGGATTGCTCCACAAGCAACACCGAATGGCCACGGGACGCCGCATCCACCGCTGCGCCAAGGCCGGAGGCACCGCCACCGATGATGACAAGGTCAAAGGCAGCGCTGCCTTTGATTTGGGAAACGGCGTGATCACGGTTCATGGGACTGGTTCTATCTTTTGTCCTGCATCAAGGAAACCAAAATAAGCAGGAGATGTCAGAAATCGCCGGTCCTCATGATCAAGAGTCATCTGCTTTCAGCCACACTGACTGAAACCGACAACGATCCTTTGCAGTGCCAGCCTCTACTTGTTGGGGATAAAGTTCAGTCCGCCAGCGGCCACGAGATTACCACCGCCCGCAGCCACGAGATTGCCGCCACCGGCGGCGACCATGGTGCCGCCATCTTGGCCGATGAGGTTGCCGCCGCCAGCTGCGACGAGAGGGGAGATGGTGCTGCCGTCGTTGCCGATGAGATTGCCGCCACCTGCGGCGACCATGTTGCCGCCGCCTGCTGCGACCATGTTGCCACCTCCGGCGGCGACCATGGTGCTGCCATCGTTGCCGATGAGATTGCCGCCACCAGCGGCGACGAGTCCGGCGATGTTGGTGAGGGTGCTGCCGTCGTTACCTATAAGTTGCGCGCCATTTGGACCGGTGAGTGAGGCTCCGTCGTTGCCGACGAGATTGCCGCCGCCTGCGGCCACCATATTACCGCCTCCGGCTGCGACCATGTTGCCTCCGCCTGCAGCGACCATGCTGTTGGCTGCGAGGTGAAGATTGGCGAGCAGGGTGTTGGTGGGCTGAATGAGGCCGGGGGCGAGGGTGGGCAGCTTGGTGAGTTGCACGCCGTTGCTGCTGCCGGGGCCGACAGCGACACGCATCATGGCGTCGTCTTTGACCAAACGAATGCCGCTAGCGAGGATCTTGTCGGGCGGTCCGGCGGTGAGCACGCGGCCTGCGCCGAGTTGAATGACGATGACGCCGTTGTTGAGCTGCAACAAATCCGTGCCGCCCGTGGTGATGGTGCAGGAGCCTGCGCCGAGCGTTAATGTCTGAGCGATGGCATCGCGCACGCCGTCGGTAGAACTCATGCCGAGGCCGGAGGTGGCGCTAAGGGCGATCTCGGCGGACTGCGTGGTTTCATTGCCGCTGCTCACGACGATCCCGAGCGGGCCAGGGGTCTTGCCGCTGGCGTTGAGGACGTCGAAGATGCAGCTGTTGTCATCAATGCGGGTGCCAGCGAAGTCGTCGCGCACCTTCAGTGTGAGTGTGACGGCTCCGCCTTCACGCGGAAAGAATGAGCCGACGCTCCAGGTGACCTTGGTGCCGACACGCTTGGCCGGGGTGGTGAAGGTGCTACCCGATTCGTCGCCAATGCTGTTGGCGTTCCATTTGTAAAGGCTGGCGCTGACGAAGTCGCACCCCACGGGAACGTTCATCTCGATGGTGCCGGTGCCGAGTCCGAGATCGGTGAGATTACCGACGAAGATGGTGACGCCAAAGGTATCGCCGCGTTTCACGGAGACGGGGGCGCAGCGTCCGACGAAGATTTTGGCATCGGCGAACGTGGGCACAGTGGCTGTGGCCACAGGGCCGAAGCGTGCCTTGGCGGCAGCAAACGATGAGGCGCTGATGTTATCACGCACCGGCAGAGTGCCGAGCAAGCGCGAGATGGTGCTGATCGGTGTCAGTTTGCCCACCTTCAGGTAGCCGCCGCTGAGCGTGGGCATGATGGCGAGCGGGGCTTTAATCTGGCCGTTGGCACCTTTGAGCGCGCTCTTGGTGGCGGGATCGAGCTGCACGCGGAACATGGCGTTGCCGTTCTTAAAGGCGTTGTTCATGAAGAAGCTGACGGTAGTGATACCGGCGCTGTTTTTCACGATGGTGGCAGCGCTAGTAGCCGGTGTCGGTGTCGTGTTATCCTCAGAGATGGCATCGGTGACGAGGTAACCTTTCGGGATGGTGACGGTCATCTTCACGCCGGACAAGGAGAGCGTTTCACCGCCGATGACTTTCCATGGGATAACGATCTGAGTGATCTCAGTGCCGACCATTTCACTGCGGCTCTTGACGATGCCATAAGGGAAATCAAAGGTGGCGGGGCCGGTGATGAGCACCTTCACGCTCTTCGGACTGCCATTGACGGGGAAGTGCAGATTGTCGGCAGTGAGGTGGTAGCCAGCGACCTTGGTGTAGTCGAGGCCGTTCTTCACGCCGGTCATGCCGCCTGCGGGGCTGGACACGGTTGTGCCGATGCCTGACAATGCCCGAGTGCGATAGGTGTAGCTGACGATGCTGTTGCCTGGCATATCACCAGAAAGGAAGTCGATGCTGCGCACGAGTGCGGCGGTGACGCCGTCGTATTTCCTGTTGCTGTTGGCGTCGGTATAGATTTCGCCCACATCGTAGAATCCGTTGCCGTTGCTGTCGGTGTAGCCTTCCGCGCCGATGACGGGCATCTCTTTGCCTGCGGCATCATAGAAGCGATAGCCGATCAAGCTGAGTACGGCGGTGGAGCCGCGCCTGAGATGGCCGACGAAGGTCTTCGCCTGCGATGTTGGTCTTGCCGTCGCCATAGGCTCTCTTTAGCAAGCTGAGATTCGGCGAGGCGAGCGGTGGATCACTGAGCAGGCTGCGGCGCACGGTGAGGACGTTGGACAAGAGTTTGTCCGACGCGGCGGTCAATGCATTTGCCGCCGATCCGCCTACAGCGGCAGCAGCAAAGATGCGCACGCCAGTGGGTGAGCTGGCGACGAAGTTGTAGCTCTTGTTCTGCACTTCCAGCGTGGTGCTCACGCCACTGATATTGGCAAAGGTGGGGATGTCTGTCGCGACAACCACATCGAACTGGATCTGGCGCGTCACACCTGCGGGCACGGTATTTAGCACCCAGGTCATGATGCCCATGCTGCGGTCATAGGCGGGCAGCGTGGTGGTCGAGAGTTGCGCAGCGGTCCAGGTGCTTTGGGAGTAAACAAAGTTGCCGGCGCCGCCGACGGATGAATCCACTGCGTCGTTCGCTGCCGCCGTGAGTAGCGCCACGCCAGTGGGCAGCTTGTTCACAACCTTGGCGTTGGTGACAGGCGTGGCGAGCCAGTTCTGCACCGTGAAGGTGTAGCGGATCGTGTCGCCGGGCTGCACGATGTTTTTGTTTGAGGAGAGGGTGATCTCCAGCGGCGGATCAATGCGGACATTCACGGCTGGAGCGACGACTTTCTGCAAGTCAGCGCGTGTGACGGTGGCCGTGGTGTTCTTGATGATAGTGCCGACTGCCGTGTTGGACTTTACTTGAACGCGCACTTCCAGGATCGTCTGCGCATCGGGCAATAGGGAGAGGTTGTTCCAAGTCAGGGCTGTGATGTTCGGGAAGGTGCCAGTCACCACAGAGGCGGAGGGAGTGCTGCCGATGACAGTCGTGCCGGCTGGGGCGGACATGCCGAACTTGAAATTGCTGATCGTCCCAGTGCCGAAGTTTTTCACACGGAAACGATAAGTGATGGTCTCGCCAATGTGCGCACGCTGGCCGAACGAGTCGCTGGTGGTTGTGGTCGTCACCGTCAGCCCGAGAGGCTCTCCCAGCTCCACCACAGGCATTGGCTTGGCAACCAGAGGCGTGGTGCCACGCTTGAAGTTCCCCGTTAGGGCTAGCTTCCCGCCATTTGCACCCGAAAGCACGCGCACGGAGAAAGTCTTCACGCCCGACGTACCTGCGGGCACGTCCAAGGTCCAGCGGATGAATTTGGAAGTGCCTGATGGGACGATGGTGTGGCCATCGTCCGCGCTTTCAAGGCTCAGGCTGGCTGGCAACAAACAATCCACCACGCCGCCGGTGACCGCTGTCGTGGTGTTGTTCACGTAGCCCAGGGAGTAAGTGATCACGCCGCCCACATCCACCGAGAAGGTGGTGGAGCCGTTCGTCCCTACGCTGCCATTGTCATCACTGTCCGTGCTGGCACCGGTGATGAGGTCATACGTTTTGCTGGAAGGCGAATACGTGGAGAGCACAAACTGCACCGCCTCTGCATTTTCAGCGCTGGCCAGCATCACATCCGCGCGGCTGCTCTGGAAGCGCGCTCTGGCAAGCCGGTGCGGACTGGCCGCACCCGTTGTGTAACTAAAGGAATAGGAAGCAACGAAGGTCGCCAAGTTTGCATTATCCAACTCGCAGTTCATGCGCCAGGCACGCACGCCGCCCGTGCCGCCGATAAAGGGGCTGGCAATGACGATCTCAGGAAAGCGATCGTCATTGAGGTCCATTAGCATCGTGTCCGAGCGAAACGGCGTGGTGCTGGCCACGACCGGCCCGAACCCGCCATCCATGAGTCCATTGGAACGGAACGGTGCTGCTCCACGACTATCGAAGAACTGCACGAACAGATTGTCCCGGAACTCGCCGGTTACGAAGAAGTCGCCAAACTGGTGTTTGGTGATCACCATGTCCGCACGGCCATCGCCCGTCACATCGCCCACGGCGATGGATTGAGCAGCGACACTGCCCGTCGATGTCGCAATCGGACGCGCTGCCGTGTCCGTATCATCCGCACCACCAAAGGAGCCATTGGCTTTGTTCATGAAGAGCAGCACCTGATTGTTCGCGGCATCGATCATGACCGCATCGGTCCAGCCATCGCCGGTGACATCACCCAGCCTGACCGCGCCTGCGGTAGAGGTGGCCGGAGCTACGGCGTAGTTTGAGGCACTGAGCTGGAACTGATCATTGTGCAAGAGGACTGCGATCCTGGTGTCTGTGCCTGTGCCGGAGATGACTAGGTCGTCCCTGCCCTCACCCGTCACATCGCCCGCCGCGACGCCGACGACCGTCGTGATGCCAGTGGTCGCTAGGCCAGCCACGTTCATCACAGAGAACTGCAAGGTGGTGACATTCAGGCCATCGTTCTGATACACCACCAGCGCGCCATTGATCACCAGCGCGATGTCAGGGCGGTCATCATTGTTGAAGTCACCCACAGCGCTGTCCGTCACGGCATCGGTGGCCACATTGAAGCCATTGCTCACATAGGTGCCATTGGACTGCTGCCTGCGCACCTTGATGATCCCCGAAGCGCGATCCACTTGCAGGATGTCATCGCGGCCATCGCCATCAAAGTCCCCACCGAACAACCCACGGCAGTCCAAGCTCGGCCCGGAGCCAGGGAAAAGCTTCTCTGCCACGAACTTGGGTTCCAGATTCGGAGCCGCACTCACTGGGAGAGGCGAGGCAAACGCGCGTCGCTGAAGAGGCGAAGGATTCCCTGCCGCATCCAGCGCACGCACTTCGATCACCATGGAAGTAGCCACGGCTTGGACTCGTAAAGGCGTGCCACGCTGCCATGCATAGTCCACCCAGGCCGTCGTGTCTGGGAGCGGCAGCGAGGAATTGACCTTGAAGCGATGCTGAATCTTATCCACGCCCGTCTCATCCTGCGGATCGAGCAGCAGCTTGAAGGCATGCTGCGTGCCGACTTTCTCGATCCAGGCATGAGTCACACTGAGTGATGGCGGCGTGGCATCCACAGCGAATGCAGTGATGGCCAGCAACGTGGCCGAAACAGAGAGCAATGTTAGTTTCATAAGCGGAGTGATGTCAGGGTGAATCGGAAGATTTCGACTGGGCAATACGGGATGGCTCGGCCCATAGCTAGTGGTGCACTACTCCCTATTCTAGCCCAAAGCGAGTTTTTGCCAGTTAAATTCTCCAGCTTGATGGAGGGGAATAAGTGGCTAGCCTGAATGTCCTAAACCCCCATCCCATCCATACTCATGTCCGACATCGCACTCGCCAAAGGTGAAAAATTTCTCGAAGACAACGCCAAGAAAGACGGCGTTAAAGTGACCGCTAGCGGTCTGCAATACCTGGTCCTCACCGAAGGCGCAGGCAAGAGCCCGAAGGCAACTGACACGGTGGAAGTGCATTATGAAGGCACTCTGATCAACGGCACGGTGTTTGATAGCTCCTATCAGCGCAAAGAAACCATCGAGTTTCCCCTGAATCGCGTCATCGCTGGCTGGACAGAGGGTGTGCAGCTCATGAAAGAAGGCTCTAAATTCCGCTTCTTCATCCCATCCAAGCTTGCCTATGGCACTCGTGGTGCAGGTCGCGACATCGGTCCAAATGAAGCGCTGATCTTTTATGTCGAGCTCTTCAAAGTGAAATAAGCCAGATCCAAGAAAGCTTTTTAAGCACCCGCTGAGACTTCTGACTCAGCGGGTTTTTTGTTCAGCCGATTTGATTTTCTCAAAGATTCCTTGTCAGGATTGGGTCGCTTTTGTCAAAGTGATCTGACCAACCCACCCCACTCTTCATGAATCACCGCTATCTCACACGCATACTTGGCGGTCATTTTTGGCTGGCTTGGATGCTCCTTTCTCTCGGTGGATTCGCTCGGGCTCAAGGTACTCAAGGCACCGCACCCCAAGGGCACAATTTTGGTGAGATTTCCAATCTCGTGCTTTTGGGTAATCCGGTTAGTTTGGTGGCCACGGTTACGAGTGCGAGCCCGATGACCTTTACCTGGTCCAAGGACGGGCGTCTGGTGAGCGGTGAAAACGCGATGACGCTCACCCTACCCGCCGTGACCAAAGAAAGCGCGGGCACCTACCGACTGAAGGCTAGGAATGCGTTTGGCTTCTGGGAGTCGCCTCCTTTCTTGGTCGCCGTGTATGAAACTGGGATTGAAGAGGTCACGCTAGAGGCGGGGAAATCAATACGTCTAGAGCCCCGTGCCTTGGGGCCTGGACTGAAGTACTTTTGGGTGGGCACTGGCGATGAAAGTATGCCTTCCCACCAAAAGCCTATTTTGCAGATCGACCGAATGCAGCAGGGTTTGCAAGGCG
>JAPLUM010000359.1 GCA_026397605.1 Verrucomicrobiota bacterium
TTGAGTCGAATGACTTCCTGTTGATTGGGTCGCAGCTTTTCCACCAGATCCCAGATACGCTCATAGAGTTCGTGGGATACCGCATTCTCCGAGGGATCAGGATCGTAGGAAACGGCGGCATTAAGCGCGTCCTCATTGCCGAGATCCAGCCGATGATCTTTCCGTAGCACATCGAGCGCACGATTTCGGCAAACAGTGAACAGCCAAGCCTTGAGATTATCCCGCACCTTGTCAGGATCGGTGAGGTAAAGCTTGAGCATGGCATCCTGAACCACCTCCCGCGCCCGTTCCACGTCCCCGTTAAGGACGCCAGCTGTGTAGGCGATGAGGCTGCCCTCATGCTGATCCAGCGCCCGCCTGACAAGGAGAGTGGCTTCATCTGGATTCGGCTGGAGAGACATGCGTACACGGTGCGTCCTCTAAAACGCCCAGGGAAGCGTTTTATTAGAGGCCTTGCTTCAAATTTTAGGCGGAACGGCAGAACCAAGCAAAATGAAGAAAGTGGAACAGGATTGCATCCTGTTGGCTCCCGTCTCTGCCGCGTATTGAGATAGAATACCGGCTTAAAGAGCTAACTACGAACAAAGAACCAAGGTGGAAACTTTAGCTCTCCCTCAATTCCGTAAAATTTGCTCGGCGACTTGGGCTGCTTCAGCTGACATAAAATAGGGACAAAATATTCTCTGTCCTGCTTTTTGTCCCTATCTTTTGTCAGCTAGTTTCAGCTTGAACCGTTCTCCGTCACAGAGCCTCTTTGCCTCTTTGCGGTAAAATCGAAGGTCCCAGCGACGCAGATCAGACTGAAACCGTTTTTCCGGTGTCTAGTGTTGCCCGAATTAGCCGCAGAGGGGCACAGAGGCCAAGAAGCGGAGTTTTTTCCATCAAGGAGTGACGGCTTCTAGCCGTCAGCAATCCTTGGGTGATGGCTAGAAGCCGTCACTCCTTGAAAATACCAAGCCAAGGCCTTGCCTCTCTGCCCCTCCCGAATAAGTTCCTGAATCTGTTGGAAATTACTCCCCGGCCCACAATCAAGCTGCCTTGAGTTCAGGTGTTCTGCGCGTTCAACTTGCTTGCGCTAGTCGGGCCGCAGTCATAGCGTCTGACCACAAACCAATTTGTCATTCGAATGAATTCCGCCTAAGCCAAATGAAACAGCCGCAACTATCGTTCCTTCTTGTGAGCAAGCTATTCTTGGTTGGGCTCCTAGGTTACACAGTCCTGCTCGGTTTGATCGCTGTCGGAATAGTCTATTTCTTCCCCAACTTTGTCAGTGGCCAAATGGATGTAACTCCAAACCTCTTCTATGAATTTGTATTTACCTATTATGGGTTCCCCGTTCTGATCGCATCCCCGATTATGCTTGTGACATCATGGTCTGTTTTCCGGTTCTCTGAACGAAGAGCATGAGGGTTAGTTCATTTTCTATCGCAAAATAAAAATGCGAATGATTCACGGTCGATCCCTGACCGCCCTTGAGGAACGGCTTCGAGCCTCATACGAAGGACGGTTGTGAATGACTTCGACTGCCAGTCGAAATTACGAACTTAGCTTCACGGCTTGGAGAACTCGCGGTCTAGGGCGTCGAGGTAGATGGAGATGGGGTCTTTGCGTTCGGGGAGTTCTTTTTTGAGGGTCTCGGGCAGGCGGAGGTATTCGTCAAAGAGGCCGGACATGACGGGGGTGTCGTTGGCTTCGTGGGTGTCGAGTAGATCACGCACGGCTTTGCTCTGATCGACGGCAGCTTGAGTGCGGACGCGGAGTTTTTTCAGGCGGGCTTCGACGTCTTTGGCTTTGCCGTCGCGGATCTCTGTCACCAGGGTGGTGTAATCGGCGACGATGGGGCGGAAGAGGATGGCGCAGCGCTGCTGGAGGGCGCTGAGGGCGATGAGGTTGTATTGCAGGATTTCTTTGCGATCGGGACGCTTCATGATGGCAGCGTAGTCGTCGATGGGGATAGCGGCAGCTGCGGTAGGCTCGGGCGCTGTCTCTTTGGTCGGGGCCGGGGGCTTGGCTTTGGGCTCAGGTGTGGTGGCGGGCTTTTCCACAGGCATTTCAACCGGCATGTCCTGGCTCGGTTCTGGTGCGGCTTGGGTTGATGCGGGCGTGGTTGGCTTGGATGGTTTTTTGGCGGGTGCTTCTACCTTGTCGGGCGCTTTGGTTTCGTCCTTCGGTTCTTCGGTCTTGGGCTGACTTTTCCCAAAGAGCGGTTGGATGCGGATGGGGCTGCGTTTGGTTTTGAGTTCCTCTTTGGCGGGCGCGGGTTTTTCTGGCTTTGTCTCTGGGGTTTCGGCCTCTTTCTTTTTGCCGCCAAAGAGTCCAAAGAGACGCTTCTTTTCCTTGGCAGGCTCTTCGACGGCGGCTTCCTGATAAATGCTGGCGACGAGGGGTGTGCCCACCATTTGCCAGTCCATCAGCAGGCTGGTTTTGGGCGCTTCGTCCTGCTTTTTGACATCGGCCGGTTTGATCGTGGCTGGTGTTTCAGGCGTGCTCACATCTTCCGTTTTCTCGGTCTTCGGCTTGCTGTCGCGGAACCAATTCAGCGGATTAAGCAGGGAAGGTTTTTTGGCTGGTTTGATGATGTCTTCCTCCGTGGGTGCGGGGGCGACCTTGACCACGGGTGCTTTGGCTTTGGCTTCAGCTTCGGCTTTGGGAAGCTCGGGTTTGGTATCTTCTTTTACTTCTTCTTTGGGTTTAGAGTCGCTGCCGAACCAACGTTCAAAGAGGGGTTTGGGGCTTTTTTTTGTCGGCGTGTTGCTGACGACTGGTCCCACTTCCTGATCCGATGGTTTCGGCTCTTCTGCGGTGGTTGTATCTTCAGACTCGGCGCGGGATTGGGCCTCTTCCTTGGCTGCTTCATCAATGGCAGCTGCGATGACGTCTTCGTCACTGGTCTTTTTCGACGAAAAAGGATTCAAGCGGCTGAAGAAGGAGCGCCTTTGTTTTTCAGTTTCTTCCGTTGTTTCTGGCTCAGAGACATCGGCCTCTGGTTTTGGTTTAGGTCGGTCTGCTGAGACGATCCTGGGTTTGTCAGCCACCGGTTCTGTTTCAGGCGGAGCGACGATGGGTGCGGCGACGGGTCTGGGTTTTGGGATATCGCTGACTTTGGCCTGATAGCGCAGGGTGAGGGCTTCCTGCAG
>JAPLUM010000521.1 GCA_026397605.1 Verrucomicrobiota bacterium
CAGGGTGCTCGCTGGCAGGCTTTGGCGGACTTTAAAGACTCTCAGTTTCAGGTGCTAGTGGCCACGGATCTGGCCTGTCGTGGGCTAGACATTGTTCAGCTGCCAGCGGTAGTGAATTACGACCTGCCACGCTCAGCCGTGGACTACACGCATCGCATCGGTCGCACAGGTCGCGCTGGGGAGTCTGGTGTCGCGGTGAGCTTCATCACTGCAGAAACACACGCGCATTTTTGTCTGATCGAAAAGCGCCATCTTCTGAGTATCCCGCGTGAGCAGATTCCAGGTTTTGAGCCGATGGACTCACCACCACCGCCATCTCCAAGCACAGGCGGTATCAAAGGCCGCCGCAAGAGCAAGAAAGATAAACTGCGTGAGGTAGCAGCGCGACTGTGAGCTTTCGACAAGAAGACAATCGGGTGTATCTTGCATCATGAAATTGGATCTGATTCCTCGGCTCGAGCGCCACGCTATCCGCCTTGGTGAGATAGCGACGGTGCTGGGAAAGTATGGTTTGGCAGACTTGTTTGGCAGTTTTGACTATCCCTGGCTGAATGATCGTCTGCGCAGTGCGGATGGACAAGCTCTGGCAGGTGTCACCACGGCTGCACGGGTGCGGATGGCGATGACAGAACTTGGTACAACCTTTATTAAACTGGGTCAGATGCTGAGCACTCGTGCTGATCTGGTTGGTCTGGAAATGGCGGGTGAGTTGGCTGAGTTGCAATCCAATGTGCCAGCAGAGTCAGTCGAATCTGCGCGCGCCCTCATCGAGAAAGATCTCGGCGCGACTTTGGAGGCATTGTTTGCTGAGTTCGATGAGACACCCATGGCGGCGGCTTCCATTGCGCAGGTTTATGGTGCTGTTTTACCCAGTGGTGAACGCGTGGCCGTAAAGGTGCGACGCACAGGCATTGAGAGCCGTGTGATCACGGATCTAGAGATTGTACAGTTGCTTGCGGAACTCATCGAGAGTCAATCGGCGTCGGTGCGCGCTTATCAGCCGGTAGCCATTATCAGGCAGTTTCGACGCACTCTGATGCGAGAATTAGACTTTACCTATGAGAAGCGAAACTTGGCGGAGTTTGCGCTTCATTTTGAGGAAGATCCCACTATCTGCATTCCTCGAGTGCATGCGGATCTGTGTTCCCACCAGGTCATCACGATGGATCGGCTCGAGGGCATCCCTGGCACAGACATTGAGGCTTTAAGTTCCTGTGGTGAAGACTTAGCTGAGTTTGCGCGGCGTGGCGCCAACATGTATCTGGAAATGATTTTCCGTGACGGTTTTTATCATTCAGATCCGCATCCCGGCAATTTGATTTTGCTACCCGGTAACGTCGTCGGCGTTGTTGATTGCGGTCAGGTCGGTCGCATTGATGACGAATTGCGTGATGAAGTCGAGGCTCTGTTGCTCGGCATTGTTGAAAACGATGCCGAGCAAGTCACGGAGCAAGTTCTTCGCCTCGGCTCGGTGCCCCATGACTGCCAACAAGATCGGTTACGCGCTGATCTAGATGATTTCATGGCCGACTTTGTAGGCCACCCATTGAGTGACATTAACGTGGGTTCGGCGTTGAGTTCCCTGATTGAGATCATTCGTCGCTATCACATTACGTTGCCTCCGCCCTTGGCCATGTTGTTGAAAACGATCATCGTACTGGAAGGCACTAGTCGTCGCTTCAGTCCTAACTTGAGTTTGGCCGAGCTGATGCAGCCTTTCTGTCAGCGCATGTTACTTCGTCGTTTTGCCCCCAATCGTATTGTTCGTCGTGCCCGCCGGGCCTACCGCGACTGGGATCGTCTGATTTCTGCTCTTCCGCGCGATCTTGTCGACCTCTTGGCTAGGTTTCGCGATGGTTCACTGACCGTGCATCTCGATCATCGTCACCTCGACCCCATCGTGAATCGTTTGGTTTTAGGCGTCCTCACCGCAGCTATCTTTCTCGGATCCTCTGAGCTTTGGAGTCGTGAGGCCAAACCGCTGCTCTGGGGCATTTCGATCTTTGGAGCACTCGGTTATCTCCTGAGTCTCTTTTTAGGCTGGCGTCTTATGCGCGCCATTCGGACG
>JAPLUM010000847.1 GCA_026397605.1 Verrucomicrobiota bacterium
TCTACATCAATGCCCAGGCTGATCCACCACACAGTCAGCTTACTCAGGCCACCAGGGCCTATCGAACCAAATGGTGAGCCGTTGTCCATGCGGATGATTTCGGGCAGGCCATGCGTGCGAAACAAGCTCGTGTAGGCCATGCGTGTCCACCTCTGAGTGGCCTGCGGCAGCGCCTGCACACTGAGTAGATAGCGGCTGAACAAATCCGTCACCGTCAGTGGGTCGCAGCGCTCTTTATCCTGGGTGTAAAACCAGCCTTTGAAGTCCGTCGCCCAGACGTGATTGGGTCGCAGCGCCTCAGTCAAATCACCGCGCTTCACCTCAAATGCACCAGGCCGCCTGCGCCGCGCCTCAATGAGGCCGTTGCGCTTCAAAATCTCACCCAACGTGCTGATGGCTGGTGGAGCTTGCATGGAGTGCTTGCGCTCAAGCACCGCACGAATCTTCTTTGGCCCCCAGGTCGGATGCAGACGCCGCTCAGATACCACGATGCGTTCGATGGCCTCGGCTGTGCGCAGAGGCACGCTGTGGGGCGCACGGCTGCCATCGGTTAGCGCAGCGATTCCTCCCTCGGCGTGACGCACCAGCCACTTGTGACCGCATTTGCGGCTCACACCAAACTCCAAACACAGCTCGCTCACACTAAACCTCCCGCTGTTGGCTAAGGTGACAAACTTCAATCGTTGCTCAGTTGTAGGGGTAGTGGTCCAAGGCATAGGACTCCGCACCAACTGTAACCTATGTCCCCGGTCAACCTGTCACCCATGTGCCCGGTCCGAACCGACCCCGTTCTCCCTTTGTTATCAATATCCTCATACCACCAATATCCCACTCCAGCACTCTCCATAAAGACCAATATTTTCTGGGGATTTCTTGAATCTAGAAAAAGAAGCTCGTTTCGCTCCACACGGACAGGGTTATCGCCCAAACAAACATTGATGAGGCGAGATCTTGGACCTCGAAAGACAAGGCCATTAATACTTTCATTCGGCTTTAGAAAAACAAGCCTGCTCTCCACAGCACCCTCAAGTTTAACAACCAAGTTCACACCTTTGTTATTTTGGTCCTCTGAGAAAGCAAACCTCCCCCAGCCAGAAATGAATGTAGTACGGTCCAACGAAAAGACTTTGCTCATCTTCACATATTGAACGTTCGACGTACATGAACTCGTATGAAAAATTAAGACACACACGAGTGCAACCAGTTTCAAAACGTTGAATTTAGTACCTGTAATAACCATAACCATTTTTATTTTTAAAGTTGTATTCAACGACCGAGTAAACTGGTTTACGCTGAAAGAAGCCTCTTGGCTGAAATCGATACAAAGGAGGGGCTGGTGCCACTCTAGGTGTTTCAAAGACGAAATTAGGATTTCCACTAACTTGTGCAACTGCACCAGGAACATGTTTACCACGAACCAACCCAAGTTGGTGACCGTCGCTAACCTGAACATATGCTGAACCAGAAACTACTGGCTTGTGTATGCGGTCAGAAACCAATTGCGCTATTGGAACACCTCCTTTTGCATCATTAAGGTTTCCGTTGTTACACCCAAGTAGCCAAACTTCGTCTACCGACTTGAAATCTGGATGATTTATAATCATCGACGCAACTTTAGAGGCACCAAGTTTAGGTCCGCTATATTCTCCTGAACTTAGTGCAGTGTCGTCCCAAATGTAGTCTGGATTCCCGTGTCCTATAACAACCATTATGTTCCGATGCGATTTAATCAAATTTAATATTTCGGTTTCTCGTGAAAGATAATCTGAGTTTGAAAAGAAATTAATTAGACGGCCGCTCTCATGATTAAACAAATGGAAGAACGCTGCTGAGTACGCTCCATCCGCAAACTTACCGCCTGCCAAAGCCGAAGCTGCACCGCCGCTGATAGATGCAATAGCCGTGCGAACCAGAACACCTTTAGCTCCCTCAATGCCATCCAGCCCCGGAAACACAGCTCCAGTCACAGCACTCACCCCAGCTCCAATCGCACTACCAATCAATCCGTCTTGGAACGTCCCACCCATGGCCATGCTCATCAGGCCGCCGGCGACTCCGTGGGCTGCGTAGTGGACAATTTTCCCAGCTACTCCTGCTGCGGTTTTGCCTACCGCTTTTCCCAACGCACCAGCTACGTTTCCAGGGATTCCATGCAGCAATCCTCCAACGGCGGCTCCGACAGCTCCCGTGGCTGCTCCGATGGCGGCGGATTTTAGAATGTCACTGAAGCTGCCTCCGTTTATGGCTGTTTGCGCGCCATTATAGATCGCGCCGAGAGCTGCGCCCCCAACCATTTTGGCCAGCAATCCTCCGCCAAAGGCACTGCCACTCACTAAGCCGCTAACCAAGGCAACGCCCGCCTTGGCTGCCACTAGGCATGATGCTCCCATCGATCCCATGGCTGCGGCGGCTCCGTTTAAGCCAACCACCGTCAGCACAAACTGCGCGGCCATGGCTGCCAGATAGGCTAAAAAGGCTACCACCGTGGCTATCACTCCCGCACACAAACTGCGCGGCCATGGCTGCCAGATAGGCTAAAAAGGCTACCACCGTGGCTATCACTCCCGCAATGATCCCCACAATGGCTGTCACCAGCGCCACTATCAGCCCAATGATAAAATGCCCGCTGGGATCAATCTGGCTGAGCGGATTGTTCAGCACATAACTGTATCGATTGTAGTTTTGCAGGTTCTCGGGCGTCTGCACATAAGGATCAGCCCCGCACATGCGGCCCAGAGCGGCATCGTAGAGGCGGCCGTTCATGTGGACGAGGCCCACGTCATCGAGCATTTCATGACCCGTGTAGCCTCTGGCAAGGTTGCTGCCCTGTCTCTCTTCAATGGGGTTACTTTCCCCAAGCTGCCCCTTCGCGGGTGCCCAGGTTTCGCCATCTCGCCTTGCTCCCCAGGCATCGTAGCTTTGGCGCTCAGTCTTTTGGGTCTCTCCCGGTTTGAGGTGACCACGTTGGCTCTGCTCCTGCCCCTGGCCGTTGTAAGTCACACTGTCACTGCCCAAGTGATCCATCACCCCATACTCGTACTCGATGTCAGGGTTATTGGGGTTCGTGGCCGTCCAGCGCTTTACTTTGCTGCCATTGCCAAAGCTGCTGCGCTCTTCTTTTTCCACGAGAGTGCCCGTCCCTTCGCGGGTGGTTTCACGGATCTCGTAACCGCCCAGACTCAGGGTCTGCGTTTTCAGCAATCCCTTGTGCTTCACGGAGATGAGGCGCTGTAGGCCTGCCCCAAAATAATACTGGATGGTGCAGACTTGATCCCAGGCAGCCTGCGCTGTGCCCAACTCATCCAGATCACTGCTCAGCGGCGCACTCTTCCAGTGCTGGATGAATCTAGGCTGATCAAAGCTGGTGTAGGCGATCTCTCTGAGCGGCAACGCATCCAGATCGGTGCCCACATGCTCCTTGGTCATCCGCCCCTTGGCATCGTAAGTGTAGCTGCGCAAAACCTCGCTGCC
>JAPLUM010000645.1 GCA_026397605.1 Verrucomicrobiota bacterium
TGCCATCGGCGGCACCAGCGCCAACACGAACGGCGTGAGCACTCTTGACAACACCTTTGCCGATCCTGAAATGGAAGCACTGAGGCAGAAGATGAATGAACTAATTCAAGCGGCTCGGCGGTAGAAGGGGCTAAAGAGCAGAGCTTATGATCCGAGACCACTAAGGTTAAGAAACAGTTTGGGGGGTTGTTTACCTAGCCTCTTGCAAAACCTCTCATGTTTATTTAAATCTCATACCCGTGAAAGCCGCTCTCTCGACCTCTGCAATACAGCTAGTCCCGTGATCATGAACAACATCAGACTGCTCGGCTCTGGAACGGGAGCCGCGATGATTGCATTGATTTCCGCGAAGCTGGCCGAAATACGACTCATGTACATCTGACTGGAGCCTCCTGATTGCAATTGCCAGTTGCCTGGCCCCTCATTCTGATAGTAGCCGGTTTTATCGAACATAGCGGCCGGTAGCCCTGCTCCATTGCCAAGATCGCTGGCAGCAATGTTGCCTTCGATACCGTAATTCAGCCCCGCTAGATACCATTGTCCGGAAACTTGGATGAAGACTCCGCCCCCAGAGTCACCAGAAGAGAGTGTGGCCTCTTGCTGACCTGATACGGCATCAAAATCAGCTGCCATGAGAGGGCCATAAATCGTATTTCCAACTGCATCCACTGTATTAGCGCCCCAGCGAGAGACTCCATCGCTACCTGTATGATACCAGCCTTGCACGGGGCCATTAAGATCTACCGCAGCACCACGAGGGCCACCGCGGCCAAAGGTGACCATGGTTTTACCGACCTCAGCGTTGCCACTGTAGAGCTGGGCATAGCTGGAAAAGCTTTCATTGATCCGCAGGATGCGCAGATCGGTGCCTGCGATGTCCCAATACCCCTGTCCACCATTAGCTGAAGTATCAATCGTGTAAGTCACATCCATGGCACCATTCATGGCTGCTCGACTGATGAAGGTGCTGCCTTGAGTGTCAAAATGCTTAGCGGTGATGAAATACTGCTCGCCGATCATGGTTCCCAAGAAGCTTCCATACTCACCCTGATAGGCCCAGCCGCTGTTTTCATAGGTCCCTGTCGGTGCAGTGGCATTGGCTAGGGCAAAGTCGGTATCATACAAGACGATGCCGGAGGCCGGCAGTACCGAAATAAGCGTGATCCCAATGACCCGGCAGACGACAGAAAGCCGGCGGCGAAAGTGAACTGGGATAAGACTCATGGGCTAAAATAAGTCAATACGTTATAATTTCCATATAAATAATCACCCCGTAGGCCAATTTTTCTGGGTGACGGATGCTAACAGTAACATCTGGTGCCCTATTTTTGGTGCGTAAGCCCTGGACGTCTGAGCCTACCGGAAATCCGTATCGCTAGCGCGAGTATCCCATTCATCGACTTCTCGAAGACGTTGATTAGCCATATCGCGGATCTTTTTAACAGCGTATTTTCCCAGTGGCAGGCGCAGCGGCGATTTGGACTCATGCACCATCTGCACGATGAGCTCGGCAGCGCGATCAGGATCGCCGGGTTGCTTGCCTTCCACATTGGCCAAAAAGTTGGCAAATTTTCCAGCGCTGCCAGCATATTCTGGCATTTTAGCGGCATGATCGAGACCTTTGGCAATGAAGGCTGTGCGGAAAGGTCCAGGCTGGACGAGCGTCACTTTGATGCCGTGTGGCTGTACTTCGGCTCGCAGGCTTTCGCTGAGAGACTCCACCGCTGCTTTGGCTGCACCATAAACACCAAATCCGGGGTAATTCGAGATGGCCGCAGCAGCGCTGATCGTGATGATGTGGCCGCTTTTTTGGGCACGCATGACAGGAAGGATGTAGCGGACCACATTCAAGGTGCCAAAGAAGTTGGTTTCAAAATTCGTCCTGATTTGCTCTTCGCTGCATTCCTCGACAGCGCCAATAAGGCCATACCCTGCATTGTTGACGCAAACGTCGATCTTTCCTGTGATCTGAGCGGCTGCAGCGATCACTGTGCGGACCTGATCCGCCTGCGTGATATCAAGCACCAGTCCCTGACAGCGCCCGGCACCCACATGTTCCAGCATTTCTAAATCCTCCTGCCGACGAGCTGTGGCAATGACGTGGTCGCCAGCTAAAAGTGCGGCTTCTGCAATGCTGCGGCCAAATCCGCTGGAGCAGCCTGTGATGAACCATGTGCGTGGTGTGTCTGACATAGATTCAAATTTACGTCAGAGAAAGGCGGATGGACTCCGCTTGGTCTAGGATGGCTGTTTTTTCTGCTTCCGTCAGGCGGCTCACATTGCGCACTTGCATGGACATCCGCTGATTCATCTTCAGTCGAGGTTCATGCCGCATTAGAAACTCCCAGTAAAGCGTCGTGAATGGACAAGCATTTGGACCCGTTGACTTGGCTGGATCATAACGGCAGCCGGTGCAGTAGTTCGACATACGCTGGATGTATTTCCCAGAAGCAATGTAGGGCTTGCTGGCCATGATGCCACCATCCCCGTGCTGGGACATGCCGAGCGTGTTTGGTAGTTCCACCCACTCCACGGCATCCACATACACAGCGAGATACCATTCATGCACTTCCTGCGGGCGCACGCCGAGAAGCAGTGAAAACAGACCCGTGACCATGAGCCGCTGGATGTGGTGGGCATGACCATACTGCAAAGTTTGACCGATGGCCTCCTTTAGGCAGTTCATGTCCGTCTCGCCAGTCCAATAAAAGCGCGGCAGCGGCTGCTCTGCGCCCAGCTCATTCAGGCCCACATACCCTGGCATGAACCGCCAGTAAATGGCCCGCACATACTCCCGCCAGCCCAGGATCTGCCGAATAAAACCCTCCACGGCAGCGAGGGGCGCATTGCCTGCGCGATAAGCTTTTTCAGCCGCTGAGATGACCTCTCGCGGATCCAGAAGCTTCAGGTTCATGACCACACTGAGGCGGCTATGAAACAGCCAAGGCTCACGTGTCCACATGGCATCCTGATAATCGCCAAAATCACCCAAGCGATGATCAATAAAATCGCTGAGTGCCAAACGAGCGTCAGCGGTCGTCAAAGGCCAATCAAAGTCTGCTAACCGACCTGGATGACTGCCAAAGCGTTCTTCTACTAAATCGATGACTTGTTGCGTGATCTCATCGGGTAAAAAACGTTTCGGCGCAGCATGAAGTGGCGGCCCCTGCTTCGTGAAGCTCTTGCGATTTTCACTGTCAAAGTTCCACTCGCCTCCTACTGGTTTCCCATCATCCATGAGCACCTGATGCTTGACCCGCATCTCACGATAAAAGAACTCCATGCGCAGCTGCTTCCGCCCCTTCGCATGTTTTTCAAAATCGGCGTGAGACGCTAAAAAATGCCGATCCACACGCTCATCGAGATCAATCCCAAGCTGCATTGCCGCACTACGAAAATCCTCCCTCACCTGCCATTCACCAGGTTCCACGATGATAAGGCGCTGAGGTTTGAGTCGCTCGATGGCAGACTCGATTTCAGCAACAAAGTTGCCCGCATTTTCAGCATCGTCCAGTTTCCGGTAATGCACTCGAATGCCCTCTGCACGCAAGCTCTCAGCGAAATGCCGCATGGCGGAAAGAAAGACAACTATGCGCGCCTTATGCGTCCAAACCTTCGTGGATTCTTGCGCCACTTCAGCCATCCAGACGATGTCTTGCTTGGGATCAAAGCCGTCGAAGAGAGCCGATTGACGATCCAGTTGATCTCCGAGGATGAGTAAAAGATGACGCATGAAGGCATGGATTACGCCTCTGCCTATCCGCCGGAAAAGAACTCCGGCAGAAATTGTGTTTACGCTGACTGCTGAATGATTGTAAAATGGTCGGACTATGAAACCAGAATGCACTCAGTATCTGTAGCTCTGACTTATCCCAGAACCCAAGAGTAGGCGTGAGCCCGGCCCCATTTTT
>JAPLUM010000630.1 GCA_026397605.1 Verrucomicrobiota bacterium
CCTGGGGGACAAAGGCCAAGGTGCGGAGAGTTTTCGTGGCTGTTTTACAGGATTAACAGGAGAACAGGATTAACAGAAAGCAAAACTTCCTGATCTTCACTTTGCCTGAATTCACCAAAGCCAAAGAACAGGAAAAGAAAAAATCCTGTTAATCCTGTAAAAAGGTTCCCAAATCTTGAGGTGAGCGCACCCGATGCGGACTTCACCTTCTATCCCACAAAGCCGTATTTACTGAGCTGGCTTTCAATGATCTGCTCACAGGCATAGAGCTGCTTTTCACGCTCTTTACGACCGCTGTCAGCGATGGCTTGCAAGGCGTCGATATCATAGAGATAGACGCCCTCGGTTTCATTCACGGCTGGATCGACATCACGCGGCACGGCGATGTCGATGATGAGCAGAGGCTCCCAGCGGCGCTTTTTCATGACGTGCTGGATCTGCTCTGGCTTGATGACAAAATGCGGGGCGCTGGTGCTGGAGATGATGACGTCCACCTCATGCATGGCGGCTTCCCATTCGTCAAACTTCATGGCGGTGCCGCCCATCTCGGCAGCCAGCTCGACGGCGCGGTCATGGCTGCGATTGGATACGATGATGCTTTTGGCTCCGCGTGAAAGCAGGCTCTGAGCACAGGTGCGACTCATCTCGCCTGCGCCGATGAGCATGACGCGGCATTCTTTGAGGTCGTGCACCTTTTCTGCCAGATCCACGGCCACACTGCCCACGCTGGTGGAGCCGCGCTGGATGGTGGTCTCATTCCGCACTTTTTTACCAACGGAAAAGGCCTGTTGGAACAGCTTATTCAGGGTACGGCTGGTAGTGCCTGCGGCGAGGGCGACCTGATAGGCGGCTTTGACTTGGCCAAAGATTTCGGTCTCGCCCAGCACCATGCTATCGAGCCCACTGACAACGCGGAAAAGATGTCGAGCAGCCTCTCCTGCATGCAGGTCATAGGTCACCAGGGCCTCGGCCTGCTCTGGGGCTAAATGGAAATGCTGGATGATGTAGTTTACCAGCGCGTCCTTTGCCGTCTGCGGATCGGGATGCGTGTGGGTCGCGTAGATCTCGACTCGATTGCAGGTGCTGAGCACCACGCTTTCCTCGAAGCCGGGCAGGGCGCGCACTTGCTGCACAGCCTCAGGCGCCTTGGATTCAGGAAAGGCCACACGCTCGCGCACCTCCACAGGTGTGGTGCGGTAGTTCAGGCCGAGGCAGACCAATTGGTTTTTCTGTGGCTCTACTTCAACCATGCGTCGTCATGAGCCAGAGGGAAATGAAGGGAATGACAAACCCGACGGCTGCCAGCCAGGCGGTCTGCCGAGGTGACAGCACCTGCCGCCACATGATGATACCAATCAGCGCATAGAGCACCCAGACTGCCCAGGCGAAGATGAGCTTGGGATTGCTAATCGGTGTATTGAGTTTGAAGGAAACGGCCAAGCTGGCGCTGAGCAGAATCAAACCAAGATAGACGAGCTTTTGAATTGCCTTGGCTAGGCCCTGAATCGGTGGCAGTTGATAGAACAAGCCACCGATGTGGTGTTTCTTCAAAAAGCGCTCCTGCAGCAGATACATGACTCCTGTGATGCAGGCCAAAGCAAACGCCGCGTAGGCGACCAGTGCCAGAGCGGCGTGCAGTTCCACATAGGGATCTATTTTGGACTTCGCTGCATAGTCAGGGAAGGCATCGGGAATCAAAAAGGCCAGCACCTGCATGGCCGTGACGAGAGGTGCGGTGAAGATGCCGAGTAAAGACACGCGATACGGCGGTCCGACCAGGAAGTAGAGCAGCACAATGCTCCACGCGATGAAGACAAGGATGTCGGAAAGACTCTTCATCGGACACTGGCCCACGGCTTGTCCACGATAATAAACAGCGCCTGTTTGCAGGATGAAGCCAATGAGCATCGGTATCCATTGGCGGTTCGGACGCCAATTTCCGCTAAGCAGGGCACGTGCTGCCGGCACCACGCCGACGAGGAAGGCGAGGGTTGAAAGCAGAAGCAATTGGCGGTCGAGCGGCATGAGAAGGTGGGCGCTTAGTTTCGCGGGATGCGGGATCGTGGCAACTGAGACTTCACGAGAAAACAGTCTCTTCCTTGCATCTAGTCGCGGGCGGCTGCATAGGCCAGCTTGATTTATGACACCCGACTGGCAGCACTGGCAACCCACCCTCCGCGCGACGCTGATGTTTGTCGTCGATGAGGCCCGTGAGCAGGTTCTCCTGATTCGTAAAATGCGCGGTCTCGGTGCTGGCAAGATCAATGGGCCTGGCGGCAAGATGGATCCAGGAGAAACGCCACTGGAATGCGCAGTGCGTGAGACCCAGGAGGAACTCGGAGTCACCGCCCTCAATGGCGTGAAGCACGGCGAACTTTGGT
Organism: Verrucomicrobiota bacterium; assembly: GCA_026397605.1. Taxonomy (GTDB): domain Bacteria; phylum Verrucomicrobiota; class Verrucomicrobiia; order Verrucomicrobiales; family Verrucomicrobiaceae; genus Prosthecobacter. The sequence continues at coordinate 2,382 of JAPLUM010000630.1, forward strand.
TTCAGTTTGTCGATGGCCTAGCACTTTACGTGGACGTTTTCCTAGCCACTCAGTGGGAGGGCGAGCCTCACGAAACCCCCGAAGCCATCCCGCTCTGGACTCCTCTGAACGCCCTGCCTTTTGAAGAAATGTGGACCGATGACCGCTACTGGCTGGGGGAGATGCTCCTGGAACGCCGGCACTTCGTGGGAAAATTCGTTTTCGATGACGACACCATGCTCACCAATGAGGTGGTTTGGCTGGACTGAGGGTAATCAAAAAAACAAAAAGGCTGTCTGAGTACAGACAGCCTCTTGAGGTGGGAAATCAGACCACGAGCCAGAAAACGGAATTATTGACCGAGCGGATACACTGGTGGCTCACCGGCTTGGGTCAGAGGGGTGGGTTTGAAAAAGGGTTGGCATGTTAGAAGATTGCAGTCATCCGTCAACCGGAAAGATTATTGTCGTGAAAGCGGCGTTTTTCACCCCGTTTTAGTCGGTCTTGGGGCAGTAGCTTCACCTCCCCAGTTGCATCCCTTCCATTCTGCGCGCATCATCGCCGCCCTTTGCCGCCATGCTTTCCCAACTTGATTCTCTGAAAACCGAGGCCCTTTCCGCCCTCGACACCCTGTCTGATGAAGCCGCCCTAGAGGCTTTTCGTGTCGATTACCTGGGTAAAAAAGGCAAGCTCACTGCCCTCAGTGGTGGGATGCGTGATGTGCCACCCGATCTGAAAAAGGAAGTCGGGGCCAAACTCAATGAGGTTCGCGATGCGATCACCAGTGGACTGACCGCACGCCTGGAGGCCATGCAGGCGGCCAAAGATGCTGCCGCTGTGGCGGGTATCGATGCCACGCTGCCGGGACGCCCAGGGGCAGGAACAGGCTCGCTGCACCCACTCACGCAGATCCGTGATCTTGCTGTGCGCACCCTCCGCCGCATGGGGTTCACTCTAGCTGACGGTCCTGAGATCGAGACTGAATGGCACTGCTTTGATGCCCTGAATACACCGACTGACCATCCCGCCCGTAACGAGAGCGATACCTTTTACATGCCTGATGGTAAGCTGCTCCGCACTCACACCAGTAGCGTGCAAGTGCGCACCATGGAGAGTGCCAAGACTTTGCCTGTCCGCATCATCGCCCCAGGAGCCGCCTATCGCCGGGATGAGATCGACGCGACTCATCTCAGTGTCTTCAATCAGATCGAAGCGCTCTATGTCGATACCGATGTCAGCCTGGCAGATCTGAAAGGCACTTTGGAGTATTTCTTCCGCGAGGTCTTCGGTCCCACGACCGTGGTTCGCTTCCGCCCTCATTTCTTTCCCTTCACTGAGCCGAGCTTCGAGATCGACGTGAAACTGGAAGCTAAAGGCAAAGAAGCCCGCTGGATCGAGATCGCCGGCTGTGGCATGGTTGATCCTGCCGTGTTTGCTGAGATCAGCAAGAAGCGCGGAGACACTCTTTTTGATCCTGATAAAGTCACTGGCTTTGCCTTTGGAATGGGTCTGGACCGCCTCGCCATGATCATGCACGGCATTTCAGATATCCGTCATTTGATCGAAAACGAAGTGCGCTTTTTGCAGCAGTTCTGAGGAATAAGGCACCCAGTTTTACAGGATTAACAAGAGAACAGGATTAACAGAATTTTTTTATGCAAGTCTCCCTCAATTGGCTCCAAACTCACATCGACCTCAGCAGCTACACGACGCCGCAGCTCTCGGATCTGCTCACTTTTGCAGGGATCGAAGTGGAAGGGATTGAGGTCAAAGGCCTATCCACTGACAAGGTGGTGGTCGCCCAGATCCAGTCCTTTGAGCAGCATCCTAATGCAGATAAACTCAGTGTTTGTCAGGTAGATGATGGCTCGGGCGCGCTGCGCCAGATCGTCTGCGGTGCGAAGAACTTCAAAGCTGGGGACAAGGTGCCCCTGGCGCTTCCGGGTGCGTCTTTGCCGGGTGGATTCGAAATCAAAGAAGGCAAGCTTCGTGGTATCGATTCCAATGGGATGATGTGTAGTGGTAAGGAACTTGGAATTGGCGAAGACACAGGTGGCCTGTGGATCCTGGATGCCAATCTGCCGACGGGTAAACCGCTGAATCAAATTGTGGAATCCGACACCTTGTTGGATTTAGAGATCACTCCGAACCGCTCTGATCTTCTCAGCCATCTTGGCCTTGCTCGTGAGTTGGCTGCTCTAACAGGGCTGCCACTCAAAGGTGTCCGTGATCATGTCCAAACAAGCTCTCCAACCCGCACTGCCAAAGCTGATGAAGTGACTTTGACCGCGGCAGATGGTTGTCCCTATTACACCGCCCGCGTGATCAAAGGCGTTAAGGTCGGCCCTAGCCCAGCTTGGCTGAAAGCAAGGCTGGAAAGCATCGGCCTGCGTCCGATCAACAATATCGTCGATATCACGAACTACGTGATGATGGAGATGGGCCAATCTCTGCATGCTTTTGATCTCGATAAACTCAAAGGCGGTATCGCGGTCCGTCTGGCGGCAGAGGGTGAGAAAATTCTCGCTTTAGACGGTCAGG
>JAPLUM010000881.1 GCA_026397605.1 Verrucomicrobiota bacterium
AGGTCTTCGGCCATTCCGGCCATGGGTTGTTGGCAGCACGGGCGAGTGGCGGCTTAGCCATGATCTCCAGCTGAGTGACGCTTTTGCAACCATGACGCAGGCTGGTGCCCACACAGTCGGTGCCAGTGTCACCACCGCCGATAATCACGACGTCTTTTCCGTCGGCTGTGATGCTAGTAGCGCTGCCATCAAGCACGGCGCGGGTATTGGCGGTGAGCAGATCCATGGCGACATGAATGCCTTTCAATTCGCGTCCCGGGATTGGCAAATCACGGGCTTTGGTGGCTCCGGTAGCGACGACGATGGAATCGAAGTCTTTGCGGAGTTGCTCAGCGGTGATGTCAGTGCCGACATTGACGTTGCATTTGAAGATGACGCCTTCGTCTTCTAGCAGCTTCACGCGGCGGAGAACGACTTCGTTTTTATCCAGCTTCATGTTCGGGATGCCATACATGAGCAGGCCACCGGGACGGTCGGCGCGTTCAAAAACGGTGACAAGGTGACCAGCTTTATTCAGCTGAGCAGCGGCGCTGAGCCCAGCGGGGCCGGAGCCAATGATGGCCACGGTTTTACCAGTGCGAGCCTGGGGTGGCTCGGGTTTGACCCAGCCTTCTTCCCATCCTTTATCGATGATCGAGACTTCGATGTTCTTGATCGTGACAGGCGGATTGTTGATGCCGAGCACGCAAGAGCCTTCGCAAGGAGCTGGGCAGACGCGACCGGTGAACTCGGGGAAGTTGTTAGTCTTGTGCAGGCGATCCAGGGCTTCACGCCAGTGGCCACGATAGATGAGATCGTTCCACTCAGGGATGAGGTTATTGATCGGGCAACCGCTGGCCATGCCGCTGATGAGCGTGCCGCTATGGCAGAAAGGAATGCCGCAGTCCATGCAGCGCGCGCCCTGCTTTTTCAGCCGGTCTTCTGGCAGGTGCAGGTGGATTTCCTTCCAGTCTTTGACGCGCTCTAGCGGGTCGCGGTCAGAAGGTAGTTCGCGTTCGAATTCGATGAAGCCTGTTGGTTTTCCCATGATCTAGCAGTGTAAAAGTAATGTCTGTTGATGAAAGCAATCGTGGCGCGGTGAGGCTCCTAGCCGCCTCCGATACGGGCCACGTCTTTAGCGTTGGCTTCAAAGGCGGCGTTGAGGGCTTCGTCGCCGGTGAGGCCGTCGTCCTTGGCTTTTTTGAGGGCTTTGAGGACGCGTGCGTAATCTCGTGGCATCACTTTGACGAACTTCGGCAGCATCTCTTCCCATAGCGCGAGCACCTTGAAGGCTTTCTGGCTCTTGGTCAGGTCGGCGTGCTTTTTGATCAGCTCGTAGAGCCCGTCGATGTCTTCCTGCTCGGTGACTTTTTCCAGGTCGGCCATGCTGGTGTTGCAGCGTTTTTCAAAGTCGCCCTTTTCATCGAGCACGAAGGCCACACCGCCACTCATGCCAGCAGCAAAGTTACGGCCAGTGACTCCGAGGACGACGACGCGGCCTCCGGTCATGTATTCACAGCCGTGGTCACCCACGCCTTCGACGACGGTATCGACACCGCTGTTACGGACGGCGAAGCGCTCACCTGCCATGCCACGGAGGAAGAGTTCTCCGCTGGTGGCACCGTAGAGCGCGGTGTTGCCCGCGATGATGTTTTCTTCAGCCGCAAAGGTGCTGCCTGCTGGTGGATAGATCACGATGCGACCGCCGCTGAGGCCTTTGCCGATGTAGTCATTGCCATCACCTTCCAGCTCTAGCGTGACGCCTTTCGGCACAAAGGCTCCAAAGCTCTGACCAGCGCTGCCATGGAAATGCAGATGCACAGTGCCGTCTGGCAGGCCGTGCCAGTGACGCTTGGTGATCTCGTTGCCGAGGATGGTGCCGACGGTGCGGTTGATGTTACGAATTTGGACGTCCGCTTTGACCTTGGTGCCCTTTTCGATGGCATCTTTGCAAAGCGGTAGCAGCGTGGTGATGTCCATGCATTTGTCGATGCCGTGATCTTGCGCTTCGGTGCAGAAGCGGCCGATCTCTGGGCCGACTTTCGGGCTATAAAGCAGCTTGGAGAAGTCCAGGCCCTTGGCTTTCCAATGCTCGACTGCTTTACGAGCCTCCAGCATATCCGTGCGACCGACCATGTCTTCCAGCTTGCGGAAGCCGAGTTGGGCCATGAGTTCACGCACCTCTTGGGCGATGAAGTGCATGAAGTTGACCGTGTATTGCGGATCACCGTTGAACTTAGCGCGCAAATCAGGGTTCTGGGTAGCGACGCCGACCGGGCAAGTATTCAGATGGCAAACGCGCATCATGATGCAACCGAGCGTGACCAGAGGAGCGGTGGCAAAGCCAAACTCTTCAGCCCCAAGTAGAGCGGCGATGACGACGTCACGACCGGTTTTCATCTGACCGTCAGCTTCAACAACGATGCGCTTACGCAGGTCATTCAAAACGAGGGTTTGATGCGTTTCAGCAAGACCGAGTTCCCAAGGGATACCAGCGTGCTTCACGGAGGTCTGAGGAGAGGCTCCTGTGCCGCCATCGAAACCGGAGATGAGAACCACGTCTGAGTGGGCTTTGGCCACGCCAGCTGCGATGGTGCCGACGCCGACTTCAGAGACGAGCTTCACACTGACTCGAGCAGCGCGATTAGCGTTCTTCAAGTCGTGAATCAGCTGCGCCAAGTCCTCGATGGAGTAAATGTCATGATGCGGTGGTGGTGAGATCAATCCGACACCTGGTGTGGAGTGACGCACCTTGGCGATCCATGGATAAACCTTGGCTCCAGGCAGCTGGCCGCCTTCACCGGGCTTGGCACCCTGGGCCATCTTGATCTGGATTTCCTTAGCCTGTGACAAATACAGGCTGGTCACGCCGAAGCGGCCTGACGCGACCTGCTTGATG
>JAPLUM010000539.1 GCA_026397605.1 Verrucomicrobiota bacterium
ATGGCATCCACTTCACGAATGTGGCTGAGGAATTTATTGCCCAGGCCCTCGCCCTTGCTGGCCCCCTTGACGAGACCGGCGATGTCCACGAACTCGATGGCCGCAGGCACCAGTTTCTGGGAGCCGCTCAGCTTCGAGAGCACCGCAAGGCGCTCATCAGGAACGACCACGACGCCTTGATTCGGCTCGATGGTGCAAAAAGGATAATTGGCTGCCTCCGCCTTGCGAGTACGGGTGACAGCATTGAAGAGAGTTGATTTGCCTACGTTTGGGAGGCCGACGATTCCAGCTTGGAGCATAAGAGGGACGAGAATAGCGGTGCATCCGTCATCTGCGAACGAAAAGTGCACCTGAAATTCACCAAAGATCAATTGGCCTGCACAGAAAGCCCACCTCTACCAGCGAGACTGGCCCTCGAAGCGCTGCATGCTCAAGGCCTCACGAAGCTGGAACATGCCTTGGGATTCGCGGTCATCCTTGACCTATCGACGGAGGCTGGGGGACCAGCCTCCCTAACTGATGCCTACCTGATGTGATCCGCCTGACGCAGTTTCTACCAATCATGGCCCGTTGCATGCGTCACTCATCAGGGTTTCACAGCCTGATCATGACAGATTCAATCTCCCGCCATTTCGACGTCGCCATCATTGGTGGAGGCTTTGCAGGTGTTTATTGCGCCCAGCAGGTCTTAAAGCGCGTCGGCAGTGATCGCCTCCGTGTTGGCATTATCGCAGCGGAGAACCACATGGTTTTTCAACCCATGCTGCCTGAGGTCGTCGGTGGATCACTGTCCCCGCAGCATGTGGTAAATCCGATCCGTATGATCTGTGATGGAGCTGATGTCTTAAAAGCAACGGTCACCCATCTCGATATGATGGCTCGCGTCATGACCCTGGATGGCGGACGCTTCACCCCGGCCGTAAAAGTCAGCTTTGACCACCTGATGCTGGCCCCTGGAGCAGGCGTCGATTTAAGCCGCATCCCTGGCATGTCAGAGCACGCCTACCTCATGCGCACCGTCGGCGATGCCATGAAGCTGCGCGCGGCCATCATCAGTAGAATGGAGGAGGCCAACCTCATCAGCAAAGCCCAGACAAGAAAAGAAATGCTTTCCTTTGTCATCGTCGGCGGTGGCTACTCGGGTGTGGAGACTGCTGGACAGATTCAGGATCTGATTGCCGGAGTCAGACGCTATTACGACAACATCGGCGAAGGTGAAGCAAGCGTGACGCTCATCCATAGCGGCGAGCGTCTACTTGGCATGTTGGGAGATCGACTGGGCGATTACACGGGCAGTTGCCTGGCGAAGATGGGTGTGAACCTCATTTTCAATAAACGTGTGCGCGCCGTCACCGCCCGCACCGTGCAGCTCAATGATGGCACCACGATCACCTCACATCTCGTCGTCTGCACCGTCGGAAATGCCCCGCATCCATTGATCAAAGCCATTGGAGAAATCGGTGCCGTGCCAACAGAACGTGGCAAGCTCATGGTGGAGCCAACAGGCCAGGTCAAAGGCCTGGAAAAAGTCTGGTCAGCTGGTGACTGCGCCGTTTTCCCAAAAGCCGATGGTGGTTGCTGCCCTGAGACAGCCCAGTTCGCCATGCGTCAGGGTGCCCTGATCGGCGATAACATCGTGGCCAGCATCCGCAAGCAGCCACTGAAGCTTTTCAAATTCACTGGGCTCGGCGAGCTCGCCACCATCGGACATCGCAAAGCCGTGGCCATGGTCATGGGGCTGCGTTTTTCAGGCATCATCGCCTGGTTCATGTGGCGCAGTGTTTATCTCATGAAGCTCCCCGGCCTCGACCGCAAACTACGCGTCATGGCCGAGTGGACCTTTGAGATGTTTTTCCCGCGCGACATCAATCTGCTCACTCCCAGCTTCACCTCACCTTTGGGTGAAATGCATCTGGAGGCTGGCGACTCCCTGTTCCGCTGTGGGGAGCCTGCCCAGTCGCTCTATGCGGTCAAAAAAGGCTGCGTGGAGATCACTGATGCTCAGGGCCAACTGGTTAAATCTGCCGTAGCGGGCGAGCACTTCGGCGAGCGCGCCCGCATGGGAGATGGCATTTGGCGCTTTGATGCGACGGCCAAGGAATCCAGTGAACTTGTCGCCATCGATGGCAGCACTTTTAAGACGCTCGTCAAAAGCATCGGCTCACTGGAAGCGCTCTTTAAATCCACCGCTCAGCAATACCATCTGCCTGAAGAGATCCAGAAAACCGTGGATGCCATTTCAGAAACCACCCGACAGGCGACTGCGGCTGATGTCATGACAAAGAACGTCACGTCTCTTGAAGCTAGCATCTCCGTGCAAAAAGCAGTCGAAGAATTCCAACTCCACCCCCACAGTACTTATCCCGTCACGGAAGGCGGCAAAGTCATCGGCCTACTTCGGCGCTCCGTGGCCTATGACTGGCTCAAGCATCACGGCCTCACCTGCCAAGATCCACTCAAAAATCTACCCCTCACCACACCTTTCTGCGTGACCGGCGACATGCCCGTCCCCGAACTCGTCCAGACCCTCATGCGCACCGGCGTCAGCAAAGCCGTCGTCGTCGATGCCGAGAATCACCTCTTAGGCATGGTCACCGTCTTTGACCTGCTGAAGGGGGCCAAATAGATCAACCAAGCACCTTTCCACCCACCGACGAACGAAGGATAAAAGGGGACGGCGACTCGTTACCCTAAAAATCTGTTTCAGGTTTCTAGCTTCAAGTTTCATGACATAAAAACCCAACGACTTGCGACTGAAGCGCCACACACTTTTTGAGTGTGCCCTGATTAAGAGAACCTGAAACTTGGAACGTGAAACCTGAAACTAGGCTTTAGATTTATGACTTCAAAGCGGCTGTGATGTCAGCCTTGATGTCGTCGATGTGCTCGATACCAAGCGAAACGCGGAGCATGCCAGGCTTCACGCCTGCTGAGGCTTGCTCCGTGGCAGAAAGCTGGGAGTGCGTGGTGGAAGCAGGATGAATGATGAGTGTTTTTGCATCGCCCACGTTTGCCAGATGGGAGATGAGCTTCAGGCTATTCACAAACTTCTCGGCTCGGGCACGATCACCTTTGAGCACAAAGGACAAGACGCCGCCGAAACCGCGCGTGAGATACTTTTTGGCAGCGGCATGAGTCGGGTGGCTATCGAGGCCAGGGTAGTTCACAGACTCAATTTCGGGATGCGAGTTCAACCAATGAGCCAGCGCCAAAGCATTTTCGCAGGTGCGCTCGACACGCAAAGAAAGAGTCTCCAGACCCTGGAGAAGCATGAACGAATTAAACGGGCTCTGGCACGGCCCCCAGTCGCGCAGACCTTCGACACGACAGCGGATGATAAACTGGATGTTTCCAAAAGGACCACCGATGCCAAAAATGTCATTCAAAATCATGCCGTGATAGCTTGGTGATGGAGAGGTAAACTGTGGATACTTGCCGTTCCCCCAGTTATAGGTGCCAGCATCTACAATCACACCGCCCATGCTGGTGCCGTGACCTCCGATCCACTTGGTGGCTGACTCTACAATGACATGAGCACCATGCTTCAGCGGCTGACAAATAGCGCCGCCAGCGCCAAAGGTGTTATCAACCATCAGCGGCAGATCGTACTTTTTAGCAAGGGCGACGAAAGCTTCAAAGTCGGGCACTGTAAGCCCAGGGTTACCGATGGTTTCCAAATAGATGGCTTTGGTCTTTTCGTCGATCAGTGGCTCAAAGGTCTCCACTTTTACTCCGTCTGCAAACCGTGCTTCGACGCCGATGCCTTTGAAGGCATTCTTGAATTGATTGTAGGAACCACCGTAGAGATGAGAAGTGGTGACAAAGTTATCGCCAACCGTGGCGATGTTATTGATGGCGATAAACTGCGCGGAATGACCTGAAGCCGTCGCCAAGGCTGCCGCCCCGCCTTCAAGCGCAGCAACCCGCTTCTCAAAGACATCCGTCGTCGGATTCATCAGGCGTGTGTAGATGTTACCAAACTCCTGCAGTGCGAAAAGCTTGGCTCCATGTTCCGAGCTCTTGAATTGATAGGCCGTCGTCTGATAAATCGGCACGGCACGTGACTGGGTGGTTGGATCTATGTCTTGTCCGGCGTGAAGCTGTAGAGTTTCGAAGTTCATATAAAAGGGTTGAATGGTGGGGAGATAAAAGAAAACGCACCCTATCGGATTGCAGCAGACGGAACAATCAAATTATAGATCAAAGTCCCCAGCTTCCACTTATCTTCCCGACTGCAAGTCATCGCTCACGAAAAAACCTCCCGTGCTTTCGCGACGGGAGGTTTTGCAAGGGATCTAGGAAGATCTAACGATGGCTCACGCCAATGCTTTGGCCACAGCCTCAGCGGTGATGCCGAGTTCCTTGAAGACGGTGTTCCCTGGGGCACTGATGCCGAAACGGTCGATGCCGATGATCTGACCCTGGGTGCCGACGTATTTCCACCAAAGACCGGAGACTCCGGCTTCGATAGCGACACGCTTGGCGCAGGCTGCTGGCAGGACGGACTCACGGTAGGCGGCGTCTTGACGATCAAAACGCTCGAAGCAGGGTAGGCTGACGACGCGGACGCCTGGCTTACCTTTGGCACCTTCAACGGCCCACTGAACTTCGGAACCTGTGGCGATAACGATGGCTTCTAGGGCGGCTGTTTCCTTAACGAGGACATAACCACCTTTAAGTGTGCCTTCACGACGCGTAGCAGCGCTGGCTCCACCTTGATGAGGCAGGTCCTGGCGGCTGAGAGCTAGCAGGGTCGGGCCATCCGTGCGGCTAAAGGCAGCGGCGAAGGCACCTGCGGCTTCTTCGGCATCGCCAGGGCGGATGACGTCGAGGTTCGGGATGACGCGCAGACCACTGACGGTCTCGACCGGCTGATGGGTCGGGCCATCTTCACCAACACCGACGCTGTCATGGGTGAAGATGTAAGTGACAGGGAGCTTAGCCAACGCTGCGAGACGAATGCTCGGACGGCAGTAGTCGGCAAAGACCAGGAATGTAGCGCAGCTGCCGAGGAAGAGTCCGTCGTAAGCAATGCCGTTGCAGATGGCACCCATGGCGTGCTCGCGGATACCGAACCAGATGTTACGACCTGTGCGATTGCTAGCACTGAAGTCACCACCGCCGGTGATGTAGTTCTTCGTGGAGCCAAAGAGGTCAGCACTTCCGGTGATCAGATTTGGCACTGCTTTGGCCAGATGGTTGATGATCTCGCCACCGCTGTTACGGGTAGCAGCTTTGCCTTCGGCTGGGTATTCAGGGATGACTTTGAGCAGGTCTTCAGCTGTAAGGCTACCGTTGCGGGCAGCGTCCAGCTCAGCGGCCAGGCCTGCATTGGCAGCGCTCCAGGCAGCAAAAGTGGTGTTCCACTCGGCGTGGGAGGCTGCACGCTTGGCTTTGAGGTCGGCAAAGTAGGCTTTCACCGCATCGCTGACATAAAAATGGGTGCCCTCTGGGATGCCCAGACCTTTTTTGGCAGAATCGACAAACTTAGCTCCGCCTTCTCCGTGCCCTTTGGCGGTGCCGGCGACTTCAGGGATGCCTTTGCCGATGATGGTCTTAGCGATGATCATCTTAGGCTTGCCATTGTCGTTCTTTTTAGCAGCTGCGACGGCAGCACTGACAGCGTCGAGGTCGTGACCGTCGATGGTGACAGTTTCCCAGCCAAGCGCGGTGTAGAGGGCCTGTGCGTCCTCACTTTGAGTCACTTTAGCCATGGCGTCCAAAGTCACATCGTTGGAGTCATAGATGACGATGAGATTGTCCAGTTGGTTGTGTGCGGCAAAGGCAATGGCTTCACGAGCGACGCCTTCTTGGAGACAGCCGTCACCTGCGAGAGCGATGATATGGTTATCGATGATGGTGTGATCAGCCGTGTTGTACTTAGCGGCTGCCATTTTACCGGAAAGCGCGTAACCTGCTGCATTGCCGATACCTTGTCCGAGCGGGCCTGTGGTGGACTCCACACCTGGCGTTTCATGAAACTCTGGGTGACCTGGGGTGATGCTGTGCAGCACGCGGAATTTGGAGACGTCATCAATCGTGACAGCATAACCGCTGAGGTGCAGCCAGGAGTAGATGAACATGGAGCCGTGACCTGCGCTGAGGATGAAACGGTCGCGATTCAGCCATTTCGGATCGGCTGGGTCGCACTGAAGGCTTTCACCGAAAAGCACGGCACCAATCTCAGCCGAGCCGAGAGGCAGGCCAAGATGGCCGGAGGAACACTTGTGGACGGCATCCATGGCGAGACCACGGGCTTCATTGGCAGCTTGTGCGAGGAGGGCTTTATTCATGAGCAGAGATCAGGGGCGTAGGGCGTGTAGTTTGAGTTTAAGCGCGAGAGGCGGCCCAGCGCAAGGGGCCGCTACTTAACGACTCGGGGGTCTTTTTCAAGGGGAAAAACAGCCACGCTAAGTTCAATCCCCAAGAACAACGAGCGCCCGCGCCGGGCAGCCGATATGATAGTCAGGACTGGGGAGTAACTCGACGATGACCACGCGACCGGGCTTGGCGCCGAGTTTGCGCATGATCTTGAGGGTCTGGGTTCCATGCACAGCCGAGAATTCTTGTTGAGCTGAAAAATCTTCAGGCGTGGCATTGCCAGTGATCTTGTAGCGCGGTTTTTGGAACTGCTCGCCAAGTCCACCGTAGCTTGCCTCAAAGGCGACGACGCCAGGCTGTTGTTCCGAAGCACGTGGATTAACCGCATGAGCATAAGCTACCACAGATTTCATGCTGCTTGTGGTCTGAAAAAGACTGTTATTCAGATAATGCTCAATGAATGCGTAGCCATTAGTGCCGATCTTGGAACTGTCGCCTTGGTCGTTAGGATTGAGCCCGTGCTGAAGTTCCCAAAAATCCGGTAAGCCGTCTTGATCTGCATCAGGTAACGGTGGCAGGCTGCGATAATCCGGCCAGCGCTGGGCTTCAGGCAGATGGGTCTCTTTGCCGATAACCTTGCCAGTTCCTGTGCGGATTTGCAGTGACACACGAACGTCCACCGCATCTCGCGATGGCAACGTAGCTCCGGCATCCCGCAGGTCGGCATACCATGCGTCTGCGGCTGTCTGTGTCGAGATAAGCGGCACATTGAAGGGCTGTTGCGAAACGAGCTTGGGTGAAAACTGGACCTTCTTCTCATAAAGAATGCCATTCCAATTATCCAGATTGGGATTGGTCTTGAGATCGGGGTAGTCCCCGTAGATCACGTTTCCGCTCGCATGCAGCCGTGTCTCATCGCTTTTTTGAAACGTGAACCAGTGGCCGCGGATCTCCGGCAGCGTGCTGGGACCGGCTTTGTACCAGTTGCCGATGAAGTTCAAGCGGATCGGATGGCCGCCTGTGTGGGAGAAGGCTTCGATGCTGTCATAGACGATGCTGTTGCGGAAATCGACGACAACAGGCGGCTCCCCGCTGCCATCGCCCGCGCTGCACTGCGGGGTGCGGCGGCGGTGATGCGCAAAGATGCTGTGATGCATGCCCACGCATGAATCCGATCCCGCACCGCCCAACAGAGAACCAAACGCATGCTGGGTCGGCGTCTGTTTGGGGTTTGGATAGTCCAACCCTTCGGCGATGAAGCAATACTGCGCATGCACGCGGTCGATGTGGCCGGACATCGTGAAGTTTTCATCCGTGGACCACGAGGCACTCACATGATCGAGCACGATGTCGGTGATCGGCTTGAAACCAGCGCCGAGTGGCTTCGGTGCGTTGGGTTTGTCCTTCTCCGTGCCTTTAAACTTTGGCTTCACATAGCCAGGGTCCTTGTAATTGATTTCCACGGCATCCCCCGCATTGCCTTCCTCGATGAAGCCACGCCGCACCCGCAGATGACGAACGATCACATTGCTGGCGTTGATCCGCAGCGTTCCATGTCTTAGGCAGATACCTTCTCCCGGCGCACTTTGACCGGCGATGGTGATGTTTGGCTTTTCGATCTCCAGTTTGCCGCCATCGAGATCAATAATACCGGACACCGCGAAGACGATGATTCGGTTCGATTCACTGACCGCATCAGCCAGCGAGCCTGGACCACCCTTGTTTAAGTTCGTGACGATGAAGACCGATCCCCCACGCCCTCCAGTGGCCAGAGCACCTGCACCTTCTGCTCCAGGAAAGGCGGGAATAGCTGGAAGAGCAGCGATTAATCCGCTCGTGGCGGCCAGTAAAAGGCAGAGGATTTGCATAGCTCCATGACTGTCCGCTGGTGGCGCATCTTTCACCTATCTGGATCAAAGACGGCCCGCCTCTTGCATTCTCAGCGTTTACTCCTACTTTGCGCGCCCTTTTCCCCAAAGACCCCCAGAACCAAACAACCATGAGTAACCTAAAACACGTCGCCGTCGTCGGTGCCACCGGAGCGGTGGGAGTGGAAATGCTGCGCTGCCTCGAAGAGCGCGGATTCCCCGTCGGCCAGCTCACCCTTCTTGCAAGCGCACGCAGCGCAGGAAAGACGATGAAGTTCAAAGGTGAAGATGTGACTATCAAGGAACTCACCGCTGATAGCTTCGCCGGAGTGGATATCGCCCTCTTCAGTGCCGGTGGCGGCATTTCCCGTGATTTCGCTCCCCATGCCGTCAAGGCCGGAGCCGTCGTGGTGGATAACTCCTCCTACTTCCGCCAGGACCCGACCGTGCCACTCGTCGTGCCTGAGATCAATGCAGCGGACGTAAAAACCCACCAGGGCATCATCGCCAATCCAAATTGCACCACAGCCATCTCGCTCATGGCTCTGTATCCCCTGCATCAGGCTTTTGGCGTGAAGCGCATCATCGCCAGCAGCTATCAGGCCGTTTCTGGCACGGGCGCGCAGGCCATCGAAGAACTCGCCAAGCAATCCCGTGAATGGGCCAGCGAAAATCGCGCCTGGGATGCCGCCAAACTGGACTCTAAACCGACCGTCTATCCGCATCAGATCGCCTTTAATGCCATCCCGCATGTGGATTCGTTCCTCGAAAGCGGCTACACGAAGGAAGAGATGAAAATGGAAAACGAGGGCCGCAAGATCATGCATCACCCAGACTTCCGCGCCAGCGTCACCTGCGTCCGCATCCCAGTCTTCCGTGCCCACAGCATCGCCATCAGCGCCGAGTTTGAAAAGCCCGTCGATTTGGCCAAAGCCCGCGAAATCCTCAGCAATGCCCCTGGTCTCGACGTCATCGACGATCCATCCAATAAGCAGTACCCCCTCGCCCTCGACATCGCAGGCCGTGACAACTGCGCCGTCGGTCGCCTCCGCATCGACTGCGCACTCGATAATGGCCTATCCTTCTGGATCGTCGGCGACCAACTGCTCAAAGGTGCTGCGTTGAATGCGGTCCAGATTGCTGAGTGTCTGGTGTGAGGTTGGGATTCAGGCTTGCGTATCGTCTATCTTGAAGTCATCATTCAGCGATGAAAACGGTCACAGTCGCACAGCCAGATCTCATGTCTCGTCTCGTTAGCCCGCTCTCAGCGGGTTGGCAGCGTGGCGTTGCAGAGGCAGTCATCAGTCTGCGATTCAGCGATGAAGATCAGCAACGTGCCACGCTGCTAGCTGAAAAAAACCGCGAGGGTTCCCTCACGCCTGAAGAAAAGCAGGAGATGGAGCAGTTCATGTTGTTCGGACGATTTATCGATCTGATGCAGTCACGCGCACGTCTTTCGCTTAAACAGTCGCAGGCTGCATGAGCAAGCTACCGTCTGGCCTGGTGAAGCTTGTTCGTGATCGGGCTGAAGGGCGCTGTGAATACTGCCATTTCCCCGAATCTCACACTCAGGTTGGATTTCAGACCGACCATATCATCGCTAGCAAGCATGCGGGGACCAGTAATGACTCCAATTTAGCGTCTGCCTGCTATTACTGTAATGTTCACAAAGGGCCCAACGTAGCAGGGGTCGATCCTATCACGGGAGATATTGTCCGCTTGTATCACCCTCGAAGCGATACATGGCTAGATCACTTTCGATGGGACGGCCCGTGGCTATTTGGACATACAGCAATCGCTCGCGCTACGATTCACGTTTTAGAAATCAATGAGGCCTCTGCCGTGCAGCTCAGAGCTCTTCTTCTGGAGGAAGGTATTAGCCTAGACTGAACAGATTCAGGCTTGTCATCCACAAGCTGATGTGAAGAATCGTCAGCATGAAATACATCCTCGCATTGGATCAGGGCACGACGAGCAGCCGCAGCATCATCTTTGATCATTCAGGAAAAGTCATCGCGACAGCACAGCGCGAATTCACACAGCATTATCCGAAGCCTGGTTGGGTAGAGCATGATGCTGAGGAAATCTGGCAAACACAGCTGCGCACGGCGAAGGACGTCCTGAAAAAAGCCAAGCTTACGGCCAAAGACATCGCCGCCATTGGCATCACCAATCAGCGGGAAACGACGGTGGCCTGGGATAAGGAAACAGGCAAGCCCGTGGGCAAAGCCATCGTCTGGCAGGATCGGCGCACCGCAGGTTTCTGTGATCAGTTAAAGGCCAAAGGTGCCGCTCCAATGATTGCAGAAAAAACGGGACTTGTCGTGGATGCTTACTTTTCTGCCACGAAGATGCGCTGGTTTCTCCAGAATAATCCAGAGGCCAAAAGACTGGCTAAGTTAGGACAGCTAGCGTTTGGCACGATCGACTCCTGGTTGCTGTGGAATCTCACCAACGGTCGTGTCCATGCCACCGACGTCAGCAATGCCTCACGCACCATGCTTTTGAACATCTCCGAGGGCCAATGGGACAAGGAGCTTTTGAAACTCATCGGCATCCCCGCCTCCACACTGCCTGAAGTTAGACCCTCCAGTGGTTTGTTTGGTGAGACTTCTCTATTAGGCGGCAGCATCCCCATCGCAGGCATAGCAGGCGATCAACAGGCAGCCCTGTTTGGTCAGGTCTGCACAAAGCCGGGCATGGTCAAAAACACGTATGGCACGGGTTGCTTCATGCTCATGCACACCAGCACAAAGAAAATCACCTCAAAGAATAAACTCCTCACCACCATCGCCTGGCAGCTGAAAGATGGACCTCTGGAATATGCAGTAGAAGGCAGCGTCTTCATTGCCGGAGCCGTCGTTCAGTGGTTGCGGGATGGCCTGGGCATTATCAAGCATTCCTCAGAGATTGAGCCGCTAGCTGCCCAAGTCCCCGACACGGGTGGCGTCTATCTAGTGCCGGCTTTTGCAGGGCTCGGAGCACCCCATTGGGATCCTCATGCACGGGCTTTGATGTCAGGCATCACGCGTGGCACCACCAAAGCTCACATCGCCCGAGCTGCCCTGGAAGGCATCGCCTACCAAGTAACGGACATCCTCACTGCCATGCAAGCCGATGCAGGAGTAAAACTGCGTGAACTCAGAGTCGATGGCGGGGCAAGCAACAACAACCTGCTGATGCAATTTCAGGCTGATCTTCTTGGCGTGCCTGTGGTGCGACCCGTTATCACTGAGACCACTGCTTTAGGTGCC
Source organism: Verrucomicrobiota bacterium (assembly GCA_026397605.1). Classification (GTDB taxonomy): domain Bacteria; phylum Verrucomicrobiota; class Verrucomicrobiia; order Verrucomicrobiales; family Verrucomicrobiaceae; genus Prosthecobacter. The sequence continues at coordinate 11,444 of JAPLUM010000539.1, forward strand.
GCTTATTTTGCAGGGTTAGGCGTGGGCTACTGGAAGAACCAGGCCGAGATCGCCACTCAATGGCAAACTCAGCGCCGATTTGAACCGATCATGAAACCAGCCCAACGTAAAGCACTCACCGCAGGTTGGGTTCAGGCGCTGGAAAGGACAAAACTGAACTCGTGCGAGTCTTAGGGCCGAAGGCTTAACACCACTTTCCCAGCCTCATCTTTGATTTCGAGTCGTTGGATCTGCGTGCTGCTAGCTGGGAAATGCAGGCGAAGATGAATGACCTTGCCATTCGCGGGTAGAGGGACCTCGTGGGTCTGCCAACCGCTCTCCGCGCTGACTTCAAACGCAACTCGATTGGCAGGAAGGAAGTCTTTGTCATTATCCATCCGCCAGGCGATGCCGCCTGCACCAGCAGACGCTGATTTGAGACTAATTGTTGCTGTGAGTGGCCCTTTGAGCCTAACTTGGCTGCGGGTGATGAATGGCACTTGTTTACTTTTATCAGCGATGATGTGCAAAACTCCATCTTTCACACTCAGCGTGCCATTACGTGCCAACCATCCTTGAATACCTGCCTCAGCCTTGCCTTTGTCCGATTCAGCACGCGGGGCGATGGTTTTGCCTTCGAGGTAGTGATCGAAGTAGTCGTTCCAAGTGGAGGCCATGGGACCGAGGGCCATGCCGGGTGGGGTGAGGCCGTCGGCCCAGGTTTTGAGTTTGGAGCGGAGGCGGGTGGCGAT
>JAPLUM010000741.1:0-29682 GCA_026397605.1 Verrucomicrobiota bacterium
CACGCAGTCCTCACCCCTGGAATTAAACGCGCCAGCCTATCAGGAAGCCCTTCAGTTATTGAAGTATTATCAAAGCGAAGCGAATCTGAAATCTAAATCCCTCACTTCCAATCAGTCCGACCTGACTTTGGAACAAATGAAGACTTACTACCAGGCTCAACAAGGCAGTGAACCTCAGATTGGTACTCAGAGTCGTGGGCTGCTCATCAACATGGGCGAAGCTGAATTGGTCAAGCTAGACTTTCCCTGCTCAAATCGACCTGATGGTATTGTTTCCGCTTACTTTCACCGCACCCAAGCAGGCAACCTTTTGTTGGATTGGCAGTCCTACGTAGGTTACAGTTCTTTCAATTGGCCAGACTATAAAAGGGAAAAACCGCAGACTCCGATTTGGTTGCGCGCAATCGCCTCCGCAGGCGACTACTACAACTACGAGTTCTCGGACAAGGCACGCTACTTGTGTGTAAAGCTGAGCAGTCCAGATGGCATCCACAAGATCTATGGTTATGTGCCAAGAGCTGTTAAACTGGCAGATCTATTCATCAAACGTTTGAATTATGAGAAGCTAGATCTCACCGGTAGTTCGAACGAAATGATGAAGGTCGTTGTTAAAACCACTTTTCATTACCCTGCAGAATCCGATCATTGCGTAAATATCCGCGACATCATCCTGGATCGCTGGTTCCATTTCGATTGGGAAACTGAGGATAAGCCATAAACTTGGGCTTGCGCGTTATTCTTTTGGAGTGAAGTTTTTTGTGACTATTTTGCCACAAATCATCTCCTTGGCCACCTCTCTGTAAGTCGTAGGCAGCCTCATTATCGCCATCCTGCATGACGACTCCTTCGATAGACGGTTCCACCCAGCCAACCAAGCAACCAATCTTCAAGATTGGCAAAATTTCGTGGCTCCTGATCTTGCTCACGCTGTTTTTACTGCCAAGTATATATCTTGTGCCAATGGCGAAGCACCTGAGGGCCAAGTATTTAGGGAAAGCCAGTTTGGAAAGAGCCAAGGCTTTCATGGCAGAGAAAAACTGGGCAAAGGCAGGTGCAGAATTCCGCACCGCACTACAGCTTCTTCCTGACGACCCTGAAGTATTGCGGGAATTGGTCAAGGTCCTGGATAAGACTCAGAATCACGGACCTCTCCTGCGTAACGCGCTGCTTAAGCTGCGCGAGCTCAAGAGTGAAAATGAATCAGATGCCATTCTGCTGGCCAGAATACTACTCAAGGAGGGACAAATCGGGTCGGCCCGCGAGGCCTACAATGCCCTGAATGACATTCAGCGCGAAACCCCACTCGCAGAGACTCTCCAAGCAGATATTTCTGTGGCTGAAGGCAATAAGGCTTCTTTAGAGGGCCTCATGCATCCCGAAGTCAAAGAAGCCATTGCTTTATATAGAAACCCCTTTTCTGAACTTCAAGACAAAGGCACCCGGACACTATGGAAATTAAGTCAAACGAGCGATGAAAGAAGCCTGCAAGCCATAAACTTTCTTGCCGCATCCGCGACGCTGACAGAAAAACAAACAGGCCTGCTTATTCAACGGTTGGAAACGCATTCCAAAAAGAGTCTGCCGGTGCTTCTCGGTGTTTATTCCAGTTTAATGCGCAATCTTCCTGCAGAACGTGAACGGACACTGAAAAAATTAATTTTAGAGCATAGAAATGACCCTTTAAACGACCTGCGCACCTTCCTTCAATGGCTGTCCTTGGAAGGGGAGTCAAAACTTCTGCGCAGCATGATCAGTGAAGAGACACTCTACAGTGATCCCGCAGTCTTTACCGCCTACGCGCAATCATTTCTGAACAGAGGCCATTGGGCTGAACTGCTGAATCTCCTCAACCAACCTGCACAAAAATATCCAATTAGTTCCGAAAGCATGGCTCTTTTTCGCGCCAAGGCCTTGAGCCATGTAGAGTCGGATGGGGAAAATGCCAAAACACAGTTCTACATTGCCATCAACAGCAGTCTAGCTGCTCAAAATACTGATATGCTTCAATTGATTGGAAAAGAAGCCGCAGACCTCTATTTATGGGACATCTGCGAGCTGGCGCACAGCAAGTTGGCAGAACTAAATCCGCCTCTAGCACTTTCCGCATTACAAAAAAGCTTGGAAGCCACCACGCGCCAGCGTGACACCAGTCGTATTCTTCGTATCGTCACTCAACTGACTAAACTGCAAGGCAGCGACCCGGCATACTATACTCAGCTATGCTACATTCGATTACTCCAAGGCTCTGAAATAGAGAATCTTGCTCTGCCCTCAACTAAACAAGCAGAGCCCTCAATCCTAGCTTTTTTACAAGCACTCAAAGCTTATCGCTTTCTAGATACAATCTCGATGAACCATTTTTTGTTGCAGATCACTGATTTGAACTCTTTGAATGATGGGCAAAAAGCCGTTTACGCCGGCCTACTCAGGAAGGCAGGTTATGGACAAAAATCCGACGAGATTGCAACAGCAATTATCCCGCAGCTCATTTTGCCTGAAGAACGTTGGTTTTTAAAACCCACTTTTTGATCCAAGGGGACACAGTATGAGTCCACTGCTTTGGACTCTCTCCGGTTAGACTACCGAATGGGTCCGACTCTTTCGGTTTGTGTCGTATCAGCTAATGCTTTGAGGATCTTCTCTTTTAACTCACCCTCTTGGTCCATCAATTGCGGGAATTTAAGCGCCATCTGTTGATAGTAAACTTGCGCGGCTTTAGCGTCGCCGCGCTGCTCGTAAAAGTTGGCTAGACTCATCAATTCACGCTGCTCTGCCGTGCGCACTTCCACCAAGCAGGAGCGTGCTGCGGCAGCTTTGTCACTTTCCGGGTAACGAGCTAAGAACCAGGAGAGCGCAGTCGCCGTAGCTTCACGCTGATGGGGGCTGTCTCCGCGCATGGCATTCCATTCTTTATAGGCAATGTAGGCCACCTGATAACTCGCATCGTCTGCCAACTCGTGCTTTGGATAATTTTCGGCAAAATCTTCATGCGTTGAGATCGCCTCTTTTTTGTCGCCCGCCTTCTCCTGCGCCAAGGCGAGGTAATAATGCGCCTGAATACCCTCCTCCGTTTGTGGCCCGTTTTTGATGACGTTTTGAAGCATCGCTACAAGGACCTCTGGCGGGGTCGTTTCTGATCGACGCTGCACTTCCAAAGTCCGACGCTCATTCTTCCCCGCACCCAGCAGGCGCTTAGTTAACTGAAACTGGGCTAGATGCGCTTTGGCAAAATGGCCAGGCTGCTCGGTGGTCAGACGATTCAGCGCTTCGAACGCGGCCTCATTGTCACTCTGGAACTCCTGGATACGATAGATCTCCCAAAGCGCTGAGGCGCAGGTCTCACTACGACGGTATTTATTGGCAACGGTATTGAAACGGTCCAATGCCTCTTCGACATCTCCTTCAGCAATCAGCTTCATGCCGCGCTGATAAAGCTTCACGGCGGTCTCATCCTCGGCGCCATAAACACAGAGCCCTAGACTAAAGAAAATCAGCCCCAGAAGTTTGGGGCTGATATTAGATGCTATGGGTGACTTTAAAGACATGCCAGACTTAAGGCGTCACAGGCTCTAACAGCGGCAGTGCACCAACCGCACTTCCAGAGGAGGCACTGCCCTGAGCAACAGAGCTGGGCTTGTATTGCTTAGCCAATTGCTCACTGCTGCGCTTGCCATACGTGACGCGACCCAGGACCACATAAACATCTTTCATGCTTTTGGTCGGGTTCTTGACGCTAGCTTCAGCGCCAGGATAAAGGTTTTCAACCAGACCTGAGTTAGGCCCCTCAGCGTCCATGTGCGGAACGCCTGGCTCATCGGCAATGGTGTAATCAAAGCTCAGTACTTGAGTGCCTACGTTGCGGAACTTCAAGGTATGCTCGATGGTTTCCTCATCCACCATGTCACTCACGGTCTGGTAGGACACGGGTGCAGTGGGAAAGGTCACTCGTTCTGAGGTCACTGTCTTACAACTGACGAGTGCGGCGACGGCAAGCGTGCCAAGGAGGATGCGGGAGGTAGCTAGCATAGGTAGGAAAAAAGAAATGGATTAGTAGCGGTAACGGAAACCCACCAGGTAGCCGTCAGTGGCGTAACCAGTCAGATCTTCAAGATCGCCAAAGTGAGTGTCACGATATTCAGCAAAGACAGAGTACTGATCTTTCCAGGTCCATTCAACGCCTGCATACCAGTTCCAAGAATTGATGAATTCATCAATGGTAAAAGGCGTGGCTGCTCCTGTGGTCGCAGCATTGCGGAACCAAACCTGCCCACCACCGGCGCCTCCGCCGATATATGGCCGGAATCCTGCGGCAAATTTACCAATTCTGGCGCGGTAGCGATAAAGGTCCAAGGCCAGCGTGCCATTGAGATTGAACATCAAAGAATTCATATCCGCTAAGGCGAGACCGCTTGTGGCATCTGTTAAAGAGGTTGACATAAAAGTACCCTCTCCTTCTAAAGAAAACATCAAAGGCACACGCTTCAGCTTCCAGCTTTTACCCACTTCGATACTGAAAATAGCAGCTCCTTCGTCACTTTTGATCTGCCCGCCTCCGCGTAGCTTACCTTCCTGGCCAAGAGACGCACCAATACCGACACCGACGTAGGGTCCATATTTGCGCTTGGCTTGGCCGCTGGCGGCGTCGCCCAGAGACTTCAGCTCAAGGTCAGCAGCCTGAAGGGCAAAGGGGAATAGAAGGATGCAAGAGAGTGCAAGGAGGCGCATATTTATCTCTTTTAGCGTGCTTGATTGCCGCTTGAAAACATTTCCATGTGAAGAATTCGTCACAAGGATTTCCCACCGTCCCGTCACAGCTCAGGCAGAGTAACGCTGAGATTCATGCGACTGCTTATTCTTTTCATTTTTGCGCTCACCACAGCTTTTGCTCAGGAGAAATCTGAGAAAGGTGCTGTGCCCAAGGCTATTTTAGATCCAATCTCTCCGTCCGTGTCGCCCACTCCGATCGAGCCAGATTTGCCAAGCAACCCTGGTTTCCCCATCGACGTGAACAATTACGAGAACCCGCTGCTCCTGTTTCAGGGGAATGGAAACGGGCTACCGATGGCGGAAGAGCTCAATCCAGATCTACTGCCGCCCATTTCCCCCTACTTGCCAGGGGAAGAGGTGCCTCAGCCTGAGCCAGACAAGCCCCTGACTCCAGAAGAACTCCGACTGCGTAGCATCGGACGCAAAGTCGTTGCATCCGTCGTTGGACTTCGGGTCTGGGATCAGTTCGGCAACCAACTCGCAGCGGGTATTGGCTCTTATGTCAATGGTAGCGGCATCATTTTGACGGATACAGGGCTGCTGCATCCTGAGATTGCTGAAAAGGTGGACTACATCACCAGCACAGGCGCTGATGGCTCTAACCACAGGATCGCCGGCTTTTATGTAGCGGATCTGGTCACTGGCGTCACCTTACTGCAAAGTGAGTCCTATGAGAGCGTGCCCATTGAATTGAGCCCCGGAACGGACTTCCGAAATGAGCAGAAGTGCCACTTGCTGGCTGTTTCTGAAAAGCGCGGGCTGGTCTTGGCCGACGCCATCGTGCAGCTGGATCAGGCCCTCACTGGCCAAGGTTGGCTCAATTTACGCGGCAATGATTCACCAGGAGCTGTCGGCTCACCCATACTCAGTCAGGCTGGAAAGGTCATGGGCATCGTCGGCATGAAGGTCCCACTGAACAGTTGGATGAACTTTGGCCTCTCCTGTGACAATGCCGCGCTTGAACTGCGTAAGGTCAGAGCCGCCTTGCAGCCCCTAGCCAATTTACCACGGAAACCTAAACTCAAGGAAGTGGCTCAAGATGCAGCTTTTATTCGTGCCTTTGAGACGCTCCAAGAAAAACATATCGAGTCTGCGATGCGCCAGCTCGTACAGCTCACAAAAAAGTATCCGCGAAGCGCCGAATGCTGGGCACTGCTGGGACTCAGCGCCAGCTACCTGGGTGCAGCCCCCGAAGCACTGAATTGCCAACGCAAAGCTGTGGCCCTTGACCCCAAAGCAGGGCTGTACTGGCATCAACTAGCCTTAGCGAAACTTCGGGAGCAAAAAGGCACAAGTGCCACGGAAAGTACCGAAGATCGCGAAGCCCTGGAACTGGCCACCGAACAGCGCCCGAACGATGCCCTAGCCTGGCTACTGCTGGCTAGCCGACTGGTCAGAGATGGCGATCTCGGCAGTGCCGATGATGCCCTGAGGCGGGTGATGCTGCTAGCTCCTAATTATGCCCAGGCCCATTATCTGAGTGCTTACATTCGTGGCCGGCTGAAAGACTACACTGGAGCACAAACAGCCATCACTCAGAGTTTGAAGCTCAATCCTGGCTACTCCGAAGCCTGGTTTTATCAGGGGCTCATCTTTGACAAAAATGGCAAAGCCGATGAGGCTGCTAAAGCCTATCGGAATACCGTCAAACTCCGCCCATCCCATCCACAAGCCTGGAAAAACCTTGCCTTTGCTCTGAAAAAAAGTGGCCGATCTACTGAGGCCAAGGAAGCCTTCCAAGAATACCAACGCAGAACAGGCCCAGCGAAAAAGTAATGCATCCAGGTTTTATCTAGCCCTCCCGTCACCCATGATCAGATGCATGTGACGCAGTCGTCACGAAGAAATGTTTGTCGTAAGACTCTGAACCCATGTAATCAAGCTCGTAACATGAGTAAAATATTGGTGGTCGATGACGAGCCGGATATCTCCGAGCTAATCTCCCTGCATCTGATGCGTGAAGGGCATGAGTGCCTTTGCGCAACGAATGGCCTTCAGGTCATGCCCATGGTTCTAGAGCAACAGCCCGACCTCATCGTGCTGGACATCATGCTGCCAGGACAGGACGGAATGGCCGTTTTTAAACGTCTGCGCAGTGACAGCCGCACCCGATCCGTGCCAGTGATCATGCTGACGGCAAAAGCCCAAGTCACTGATAAAATCAACGGACTGGAGCTGGGCGCTGATGACTATCTGACGAAGCCTTTTTCCCCCCGTGAACTGGCGCTACGTATCACCGCGATCCTGCGCCGCACGAAGATCGTCACCCACGTGTCTGAAGTCAAGACAGGTGCGTTTCTCATGGATCGAAAGAACATGAAGTTCTTCCACAATGATAAGCCCATCGATCTTACCACGACCGAATTCAAGCTACTGGCTGTCCTGATAGAAAACACCAATGCGGTGCATACACGCAGTGAGCTGTTACGGGAAGTCTGGGGCTACTCTGACGATGTGGCCACACGCACGCTGGATACCCACATCAAACGTCTGCGTGAAAAACTCGGGGATGCAGGCAAACACGTCGTCACCGTCCGTGGCACAGGCTATCAATTTCTCATAGAGGCTCCAGTTGCTGGATGAAGGTGAGGGTGTTAATCGTTAAACCATGTCACTGACCCTAGCCATCCTGCTCGCCATTGTTGGTGCATGGGCCTTGTGGCGCGAAAAAGCATGGCGCGAAAAAGTGCGTAAAGTGACAAGCGCGGCAGGTCTGCGTGAGTTTCAAGCTGACGCACTTGCCACACGCTTTTCCAGCCTGCAGGAGTCCAATCAATCTCTGCTCAAAGAAGAGTATCTACGCCGACTCTTTGAGGCGCTGCTAAGCGAAATCCGCCAAGGAGTCGCTATAGTGGATAGCCAAATGCGGATTAAATTTGTCAATCGCACCCTGGCCCATTTGTTTCAAAAAAGCGATATTCAGCGCGGACGCACCCTGCTAGAACAGATCCAAGATCATCAAATCATCGACGTCGTCCAAAGTGCCCTCAAAGACCAGAGGCGCATCGTGCGGGAAATCGAGTTCAACAGCCTGAGCGGGAACGGCATGACTAGCCGCCATTACCTGATCGAAGCCTCGCCTTTACCGGCCAAAGCCGAAAGCGGAGCCTGGCTCATGGTACATGACATCACCGAGCAGAACATGGCCGAGCAGATCCGTAAAGACTTCGTGGCCAATGCGTCTCACGAGCTGCGCACGCCCCTGACCCTGATCAATGGCTACGTGGAAACGCTGCAAAGTGGAGTGCTCAAAGATTCAGTCTCCATCAAACGCTGTTACGAGGTCATGGAAAAACATGGCAAACGCATCCTTCGAATCATCGAAGACATGCTCACCATCTCAAGGCTAGAGAATGCCAAATCCACCCTAAATGTGGAGCCCTTCACTGCCAGGGCATGCGCCCAAGATGCACTTGACCACTTGGCTTCGATGCTTCAGGGGCGGGACACTCGCATCCATCTGGATTTTCCTGCCGACGGCGGCTCCATGCAGGGTGATCGATTTTACTGGGATCAGGTCTTTACCAACCTCATCGAAAACGCCCTCAAAGAGAACTCCAGTCCTGGCCTCGTCATCACCGTCGCTGGTAAATGGTATGCCGACCACATCCTGCTCAGCATTAGTGACAACGGCATCGGCATCGCTGCGCATGATTTACCCTTTGTTTTCAAACGCTTCTACCGTGGCCACAAGCACCACAGCCCGCAGATCAAAGGCACCGGCCTAGGCCTCAGCATCGTCCGCCGCGCCGTCGAAGCCCACGGCGGCACCATCGACCTCACCAGCACCCCCGGTGTCGAGACCACGTTCACGATGCGTGTGCCGATCGTGTGATGCCGTAGCCGCCTCCATCGTAGCCGCCTCCGCAAGGAGGTGGTCTGGGAGCACACGGAAATCGTGGGGCGCTCGCCCACGGGCTTGCGCCCGCAGCTACCCCGCGTAGCCGCCTCCGCAAGGAGGGGGTCTGGTGGCGCACGGAGTCCATGGGACGCTCTTTTCACGGGCTTGTGCCCGCAGCTACGCCGCGCCTCCATCGTAGCCGCCCTACCCAAAAAGATCAACTTGCGCCTCAAGAATGCCTATGTTTCACTTCCCTCATGAGCGCGCCGAACGATGAAGCTGCACCTGATCATCTACCGCGACTAGCCGCTGGGGCCTACCAGGGCCGAGCCATCGTGCATTGGACCCTGACGCTACAAAATCGAGGCCGAGGCTGGCTCACCGACTCCTTCCACCAAAGCTTTCGTTGGCTTCTCCTGCATGGCTGTGCGCGCTATTAGGTGGCCTGTCCCGTGTATTGCCTCATGCCAGATCACGCTCATCTGCTGATCATGGGAACGACCCCAAACTGTGATCAGCAACTCTTCCTGCCCTGGCTGCGTAAGCATAGCAACCTTCTGCTCAAAACCAGCAGTCACATCTGGCAAAAACAAGCCTATGATCATGTGCTGCGGCCGTACGAGTCCGACCGCTACGCCTTTGAAACGCTCGCCAAATACATCCGCGAAAACCCCGTCCGCGCCGACTTAGTCCGCGAACCCCAAGATTGGAAATATACTCATAGCGTAGTTCCAGGATACCCCGAATTAGACTTTTGGGCAGAAGACTATTGGCTCCGATACTGGCGCATCGTCGCCGCCGCTACATAGCCTCTCCGCGTAACCGCCTCCGCAATGAGGTGGTCTGGAGAGCGAACGGAGATCATGGGACGCTCGTTCCACGGGCTTGTGCCCGCGGCTACTTGAACGAAACTCGTGCAATCATGCGTTTTCTCCTTCCAAGCTTATTTAAACCATGAAACACCTCTGCCTCATCACCGCCCTACTCCTTTCCAACCTTCATGCGGAGGATTGGCAGCCGGAAGCTGGTTTTAAAAGTCTCTTCAATGGCACCGACCTCACGGGCTGGTGCTTCCGAGCCAAGACCAAGAAGGAAGATCCTAAGGCTGGCGATATCCTGGAGAAATTCGATGGGAAAACAGCCTCTAGCGACGCGCACTACAGCGCCAAAGACGGCGTGCTAACCGTGACCTTCCCCATAGAAATGGACAAGCTCACCGGCCAGCTCTACACCTTGGAGGAATTCCCAAAGAACTTCGTCTTGAAGCTAGAATTCCGCGCCAGTGTGAATGCAGACAGCGGCATTTTTGTGCGTAAGCCGCAGCTGCAATGCCGTGACTATTTGGTCGCTGGGCCCTACAAGGATTTGAAGAGCTACAAGGCGCAGGACTGGAATCAGATCGAAGTCACAGTCAAAGACGGCGTGGCCCACTGCACCTGCAATGGTGAGGTGCTAGAAGCCGCCCTGCCCATGCCAGCCAGCGGCCCAGTCGGCCTGGAAGGTGATCGCGGTGTGATGGAATACCGCCACATTCAGCTCAAGGAACTGCCATAACTCAGATGACGGTCAGGCTAGAGTCCGTTGTTATGGTTGCGCCAGAGAAGGCTCTGTGGCAACGGAGACGCTCCCATGGGCGCACCTGAATCAAAAAAGATCTCTTTTCCCAAACTGGCCATTCATTGGCTTGTTTATGCTGCTTTTCGCTGTGTGGAGTTCGTCCTGTGGCTGCTGCCGATTGAGGTGATCTGGTATCTCGGCCGTGGCATTGGCATTCTTGGCTACTACATTTCTGGTAAATACCGCCGCCTAGCCCTGCATAACCTGCGGATCGCTTTTGGGCGGGAAAAAGATCTCGCTTGGCGAAAGGCCACAGCAAGGAAGCACTTTGCCTCTCTCTTTGGCAATATCTTATGCGGCTTTAAGCTGCCGATGATGGATCAAAAGGACGTGGAGGCTCGGGTGACGGTGGAAGGCATGGAACATACCCATGCTGCCATGCGCAAAAACAGGCCAATCCTCTACCTCGTCTGCCATCTGAGCTGCTGGGAGATTCTAACCCAGGTGCCATCCCTCTTTGTTTTTGATCGTAAGCCCGCCACTGTCTATCAGCCATTGCGGAATCCGTTTCTCAATGCGCTGATGATGCGCCGGCGGCGGAAGCTCGGCTATACACTGTTTGATCGACAGGATGGTTTCGCGGGGCCGATGCAGCACATGAAAGAGGGTGGTTGCCTGGGCGTGCTGGTGGATCAGCATTCGGGGGATCATGGTATATGGTGTCCGTTCTTTGATCGCCTAGCTTCTACTACGCCCATCGCGGCGCTGATGGCCTTTCGGAGAACCGCTGGAAGACACCGAAGCCGCGCTTCCTGCTAGACACTTACAAGCGTGGGATCAGCTATCCTGCTGACTATGATCACGCTCGACTACAGCCCTTTGAGCTACTCGTTAGATCACCGAACTGGCTGGGAGATGCCTGCATGGCCTTCCCTGCCGTGCGGGCGATGAAGGCTGGCCGCCCGGATCTGAAGCTGACAATTTTTGGCCCTGAAAAGCTGCGTGATCTCTGGGAGGCGCAGCCGGAGGTTTCTCTCTACATCGGCAAATCAGATCAAGAGGGTGTGCTTGCTGTGGCTCGAAAGATCAAGGCCAGTGGCATCCATTTTGATGCAGGTGTTTTACTGACCAACTCCACCCGCAGCACGCTGGAGCTTTGGCTTGCTGGTATTCCTAGACTCGTCGGATTTAAAGGATCACTGCGATCCAAGATGCTGCACCAGATCATCCAGGAACCAAAGGCACAGAAGGAACCCCTCCATCACACGTTGCGCTATTTGCACATCGCACAGAGCATTGGAGCCACGCTGAAAAAATCACCCTCCGCCCCTCTGGGCAGTCCAGTGACTGCATCATCGGCAGACACCAAATCACTGCGTATCGGCATCTGTGCTGGCGCAGAGTATGGACAGGCGAAACGCTGGCCTTTGGACCGCTTTGCCGAAGTGATCCGCCAAGTTTCATTGCAGCATCCCGAGATCGAATGGGTCTTTTTTGGTGCACCGGGTGAGGCAGCGATGGGCACTCAGCTTTCTGCTTTGGTCGGCACGATCAAACACACGAATCTCGTCGGCAAAACCAAGCTCGCAGAACTGATTGTCCAGCTGAGAACCTGTCAGCTGCTGGTCACCAATGATACTGGAACCATGCATCTGGCCTGTGCAGAGAATCTGCCAACGGTGAGCATTTTTGGCTCCACCTGTCCTATCTCCACAGGCCCACTCGGAGATCATCACACCGTCATTCAGCATCCGGTGCCATGCAGCCCATGCTTTGAGCGTGAGTGCCCGTTTGGGCATTATGATTGCATGACAAAGGTCACGCCAGAAGTCGTGACGGCAGCCGTCTTAAAACGACTGGCGGTAGGTTGAAGGATGATTTGACGAAACAAAAACCAGGTAGCAGCATGGCCGGATCATGCTCGATGCACAACGATACAAACCCGGCACACTCAGAAGTGAGGTCTATTTCGCCCGCTACTTCGCCTATGGCCATGTGATCCTGGGAGCCCTGCCGCCTTTGTTTTTCTTGCTGCACGCCTGTTATGCCTGCTCAGCCGGTGTCCTCATCTGGTATCTACTAACTCTCGGGCTGATCTACGGCATGGCACTAGGCCGCGACGCATGCCGCAAAGGATTGAGCGTGGTGTTTGCCATTTTGCCGATCTTTGGCGTTTATTTCCTGGCCCAAGTCCTGCCTGAATGGAAGGTGGAAACACCACCTCTGCTACCACTAACAGCTTTGCCTTTTTGGTTAGGGCTTTGGAATCTAACTTATGCAGCAGCGGCGGTGTTCGTCTGGCAGAGTACTTATCTAAAAAAGGCCTGTTCCATCGGATTCAAGCTCTACTGATCCGCGCGCTTCTGGATCCAGGCGAGAAACTCGCGATTGCCTTCTGTGCCTTGAATGGAGGACTCCGTCAGACCTTTCCACTCAAGATCAGCCTGTGCTTCAACGAATGTCTGGATACGAGCACAGGCCTTTTCATGCAGCTCTGTCTCACGCACGATGCCGCCTTTTCCCACCTCATCCCGAGATAGCTCGAACTGCGGTTTCACCAGCACCACAGCCTGCCCGCCTGGCCGTAGCACGCTAAATGCGCCTGGTAAAACCAGAGTCAGCGAGATGAAGGAGACGTCTGCCACGATGACGTCCACCAGCTCAGGCAGATCACTGGGCTGAAGATGGCGCACATTAAAATTCTCCCTGCAAATGACCCGCGGATCAGTGCGCAGCTTCCAGACCATTTGATTGGTACCGACATCAAAGGCGTACACCTTTGTGGCACCGCGCTGAAGCAGGCAGTCTGTAAATCCACCGGTTGAGGCACCAACGTCCATGCCGATCAGGCCTGTGACATCGACGCCGAAATGCTCCAGGGCACCTTCAAGCTTCAGGCCGCCACGACTGACGAAGCGAGGCGGCGTTTTCACCGTCAGAACAGCATCCTGACGCACCAGCCAACCGGGCTTTGACATGACCTCATCTGCCAGCATGACTTCACCTGCCATGATCAGCCTTTTTGCCTGTTCACGGGAAGGGCAGAGCCCGCGCTGAACCAGCGCTAAATCCAATCGAATGCGGGCCATCAGCGTCCGACCGGCTGGATGATTTCGTCCCCAGGCTCGATGGTCACCCCAGTAGGGATCGAAGCAAGATCGAGATCCGCGACAGCCTCATTTTCCTCGATGGTCTCCGTCACACGCACCTTTGCTAGGACAGCATTGGCGCGGCGGATATCAAAAAGCAGCCCCTTGGTGATGCCCTGCTTTGAGCCTGCATCGATGATCACAAAGCCCTGCTCTTTCACAATGGTCTTCACTTTAGCGATCGGCTTCGCATCCTGCACCTGTTTTTGCAAAGGCGTCATCGTATTGGTATTGATTCCTGCAGCTTCAGCGGCCAGCACCGTCTTTGGCACGGTCAATCCACCGCCAGGGAGAGCGCTCGCGCCTGCCATGGAATCTGCGGCTGCACGTGAAATCGTCCCAGGCGCAGGTGGACTGATGGAGGTCGCTGGAACAGTCGGCAGCGGGACCAGGAGACTTTGGTCGGGAGAAGCCATGGCTTCAGCGGCCTGTTTTTTCTTTCTAAATTCCAGTTCTTCCAGAGCCCCACGCTTCGCTGCCTGACCTTCCCAGGCCAAATAACTAGTGACGCAGAGCAGGATAAAAGTGAGGGCGAAGGCAAAATGGGTCAGGCGCATAACTTTCAGATCATACCGCAGATCGCGAAAATCAAACGATGAAATCAATCAGCGTATCCTTGCACCCTTCTTCATGCGTTTCATTATGACTGCCCTCACGCATGACAGACATCGCATTTTTCAGGCTGCCCGACGGACGGGCATGGATCGGCCAAGGACCTTTTGAGTCCCTGGCGCTAATGCCTAGTACGGGAGGTGCTTTTTATATCAACGACTTCGACCTCTCCGACCCGAGTCCCTGGAAAGTTCCGGCCAACCTGATTCCTGTCGATCTCAGCACCCTGGCGCAGCATTTGAATTTAAACGGGGCGCTGCCACCCTTTATCCAGTGGGCCAAACCAGCCACCGAGTGGTTTAAAATGGCCTTCCGCCGCATTCGTCGTGAGGTGTTGGCCAAGCGACTCATTAAAATGGTTCCGGTGCTGACCGAACGTGGCACCATCGTCTCTGGCTCACCCCTCTGCCTGCTGGACAGGGTCATGAAGGCGCCCTCAAACACTTGGGGCTACGGGCGCATTCAGGACAACAAAGGGTTCGTAGGTGCCACCCCTGAGCTGCTTTTCCGATCAGTAGATCACCACGTCGAGACCATGGCCCTGGCTGGCACAGCCAAGCCCGGTGCACAAGAGGCCTTTCTCCAAGACGTCAAAGAGATCGATGAGCATGAGATCGTGGTCCGCTATCTCCAGGACCATCTGAGCCCTCTGGGAGAAGTCACCCGCGAACCACGAGGCCTTTGCCACACCTCCAAGCTCCTGCATTTCCAGTCCAATCTCAGCGTCAAGCTCACCTCGGAAGCCGACCCTGACACCCTCGTCCGCGAGCTGCACCCGACCCCAGCCGTCGGCTGCCTGCCCCGTGAAGAGCAGTGGCTGCAGCGTCTCAAGGAATACCGCACTCAACTGCGTGTGCCGAGCTTCTTCGGGGCCCCGTTTGGCTTTGTCGAGCCCGGAGACAGCCACCTCTGCCACATGGTCGTCTCCATTCGCGGCATTTCATGGATCGGAGCCGAAACCCAGCTCCCATCTGGCTGCGGCATCGTCGGCGGCAGCGCCTTTGATCATGAATGGCGTGAGCTAAGGCTGAAACGCGAGTCCGTCGTTTCCATGTTAGGCTTGTGATTTCGCGCGCCTACTGCGTGGCAAACTTCGTTAGTAAGCCGCGTTTGCGTGTCATGTTCAAAATCCAAACGTAAAGCCAGCCAGCTAGGGCAAGGTAGATGACGTTCAGCCCGAGGGAAATCCACAGGTAGCTCCAGTCCATGCTGCCAGATTTCATCACGGCTCTCATGCCTTCAAAGATGTAGGTCGGCGGGAAGCACCAGGCGATGGGTTGTGACCAGGCGGGCATGTTTTCCACCGGATAAAACACAGCCACAGCTGGCTGGAAGAAAAACGGAATGGCCCAGGCCAGTGACTCCGCTGCCTGTCCCCAGCGCAGGATGAGCGCGGTGGAGACCATGCCAAGAGCCCAGCCAAAAAGCATCAGATTGGCAAAGAACGGGATCAACCACCAGCTCAACGTGAAGACATTGAACGTGTACCCGAACCACGAGATGAGACTGAGCACAATGGCTGTGATGACAATGCGCAGGGTGCCAACAATAAACGTGGCGCTGACGTATTCAATCGTGCGTACTGGGGCGACGAAGATGTTCAGCAGGTTCCGCGTCCAGACATCTTCCAGAAAGGAAATGGCCACACCCTGCTGCGCTCTGAACATAATGTCCCAGAGGATCATGCCGCCGAGGAAGAAGAGCACAAAATTACCGAAGTCCGGGTTCGTGTTCTTCTGGATGAAGACGGTGACGTTTCCCCATACCACCAGATCGACCACGGGCCAAAAGACCAGCTCGACCAGACGCATCGGAGAGCGTGTGTAAAGAAAGAGGTAGCGCAAGACAAGGGCGCCGACGGTATTGAAATTCATAGGGCTTTGACTTTCGCAGGTTCGTCGATGATTTCGCCATCGCGGGCGATTTTGATGAAGACATCTTCCAGCGTAGCGCTGCTGCTACGGGCCACGATGTCTGTGGGTGTGCCTTCGCAGACGATCTTGCCTTTGTGCAGGAAGATCACGCGGTCGCAGACTTCCTCGATGTCCTTCATGTTATGTGAGGTGTAGAGAATGCCGATATTGCGTTCCCTCTGCACCTTGCGCACGACTTTGCGGACCTTGTCGGCAATGTCAGGATCAAGGCTGGCAGTGGGCTCGTCCAGCATCAGCAGCTCTGGGTCATTGAGGAACGCTTTGACCAGATTCACCCGGGTGGACTCGCCCGCAGAGAGCTGGCCAGTGACGCGATCTGAGAGGTGACTGATCTCCAGCAGCTCCATCAGCTCAGCGATCTTCTTTTTCCGGTCCGGCACACCATAGATGCGGGCAAAAACGCTCAGGTTCTGTCCCACGAGTAGGTTGCCAGGCAGCGCGGTATAGGCAGATGAAAAATTCGCGCGTTGGAGGATCTCGATGCGGTGCTTGTGCAGTTCTTTACCAAAGGCAAAGATGTCCCCCGTCGTCGCTAGAGTTAGACCGAGCAGGCAGTTCATCGCGGTCGTCTTGCCCGCGCCATTGGCACCGAGCAGGCCGAGCACTTCACCGCGCCTGAGTTGGAAGGAAAATTTGTCGAGCGCTTTCACACCGTCGAACTCACGAGTGAGCTCACGGGCTTCCAAAATGACTTCGCGCGTGTCGTCGGGGGTGGACATGGGCGCCTAGAGTCCACGGAATGCTCCAAAATGCAACCAGTTGCCGCTGTGATCTCTCACGCACCCATGATTTGTGATGCGACACATGAAGACACACATGAAGACTTGCGTTGATTCGACCTTTTGAATAGAATATCCGCATGAGTTACGCAGACATCCAAGCCCAGGCAACGCTTCTGCCGCTCGCTAAGCGGATCGAACTGACACGTTATCTCACCGCGCTCGAGACAGAAGATGAACTGCGTGTGCTGCTTTCCCAGCGGATGCGAGCCATGGATGCTGGGTGCTCGGTTTCGCTGGATACCTTCAAGGAAAAGCATGGTCAGCTCGATGCGGAGGGTCACTAATTGACCCCGCATAAGGTCATTCTCGACTGTGATCTCGCCGAATCTCTTTGGCATCTTCCCGCACGTTCACGTCGCGAGATCATCGCCATCTTTGAGAAACTGGCGGACTATCCGCTTACGGGTGTAGAGAATCAAATCCGGGCCACGGATGGGCGGATGATTCAGCGCGCTCGATTTGGCCGGTGGCGAGTTTGCTTTTGGATCGATGGCCCCGTCGATGAACTGCGAATCGTGGAAGTGTCGCGTGCAAAGTGATGGCAGCACGAACCATGCACAAACTCACACCCGATCCTGATACGATGGACCCCAATTCGGAAGGTGATGCCTGCTGCATTGATTTCACGGATTTTGAAGAGGCTGTGCAAACAGCCAAGCTTTCCGCTGAGATGATTCAAGACCGCAAGCTCAGCCGAAAAGCCGCAAAAATAGCCGAAGAAAACGGCTGGGGTGACTGATAACCCAGCCCTCCAGATCAACCGTGGCCGGTACGCATCAGTTAAAGCGGCTTCGGCTTGGATTTTGGTTCTTCGGCGGATTTGCCCTTATTTGGGCCTTTGCGAGGCACTCCTCGTTCTTCGTCCGAAATCGGCTTACCGTCGCGGAAGTAGCTACGTTTGACCATTTTACCCTCGTCATTGTATTCGCGAACCTCGCCATGGAGAACCCCATCCTTATAGTTGGCTTTGAAAGTCGGCTGACCATCGTCATTGAATCCTTCCGCTAGTCCGTGCATGCGATGGTTCTCGAATGGGACACGACGACTAACTTTGTCATCGGTAATATTGAGCCAAAGCCACTTCCCATCGCCTTGGTATTCGAGGAACTCACCTTCATCTTTTTGATAGCGACCCACGGGCGGCTCAGTGATGACCAGAGGCAATTTGTCGGCTTCGAGAAAGTAGTAGAGACGCCCCACTTCCTTTTGATCCTTGGAAAAGGTAGTGAGATTTTTCATCGCCACATGTCCAACGTGACCTTCTTTGCCGATGGGGCGCAGTTTTGAGAAGTCGTTGGCATGGGTGGTGACCTGTTTGATGTGCTCTTCCTGATCCCCTGAGGCCACCTCGAAGGCGAAGTAGTCGTAGTAATGAGTGATGAGGTTGTTTTCGTCCTTGTTGGGAGGATCATCTCCAACGTGTTTGCGCACTTTTGCCACTTCATCACTCGTCACGACAAAGTCGGCAGGACCATACTTCTCACGAATCGCGGCGAGGGATGGGTTAGTCTTACACGGAGGACTGGAGGACTCCATGGTGATGAACATGCCGTCATCGAAGTGCGACGTCTGCCGAATGCTAAAGAGAACGCCGTGGATGCGACTGCTGGCATCCGCTTTGTTGAAAAACTGCGTATCAAGCAGGATACGGCCTCCTCGTGATTCCAGTTGGGCGACTTGGTCTTCATCGGGTGCATCTTTGAGCTGAAGAGCCTCTTCAATGCTGTCATGATCCCATTTTTTCTTGTCCGCTGGTTTGGTGGCGAAGCGGAAGACAGCGCGCAGATCCATGTGGGTGGTGGCAGATGGATCAACTTGGCGAAACCAGAGAATGTATTCAGCACCCGGCTTGAAATAGCTTCTATCGAGGGTTTGAAGCGTGCGCTTGCGGTCTTTTTCCTGCGGCTTGTCGAGGCCACTGTAGAGCTTGTCGGCATCGAGCCAATTGCGAAAACCTCCCTCGAAATCGCCTGAAACCGGGATGATAAACCAGTTCGACCAGCTTTCCGGCGCATTAAAGAACCAGATGAAATCGCGGTCTGCCACATCATCCGGCGCAGTGATGCGAAAACCGTCGAAGATGAACCGATCCCGATATGTCGAAGTGGTCTCGCCTAATTTGATGCGTACCGTGACTGGAATGTCGGCTTTGGGAGGCGGTATCACATCATAAGCCGCCAGACTGGCACGCACGCCTTCTGACATGGATTCTTTGGTTAACTCCTCCGCCGCGGAGACATGGGTCCAAAGGCCCGTGAGGAGGATCAGATGCAATTTCATGGACTTCATGTTAACACGAAAGGGCAACGCCATGGCAAGCGTAAAAGCAAACGCCTCATAAGGGGGGAATGATGCCAAGCGGTGCACCGATGGGACAGATGCAGGGAACATCACCGAAATGATGTAGGCCTTGGGGACAGTCGCGGCCGCGTCCCGAAGTGCGGTGACAACGCTCTGAAAGCTAAGCCAGCAATTCGGTGACCACGCGTGCTTTGGGATTGTCCACGAGCACTTGCTCGGTGCCGTTGCGTTTGAAGGTGAGTTTTTTGGTCTCGAGTCCAAAGAGATGCAGAAGCGTCGCGTGGTAGTCGAAGTGGTTGACGACTTTCTCCACGGCATGATGGCCGAATTCATCTGTGGCTCCATGGGCGTAGCCGCCTTTGAATCCGCCCCCAGCAACCCACATGCTGAAACCGTAGGTATTGTGGTCGCGGCCCACGGTGGTTCGGCCCTTGGCTCCGGCCCTGTTTTGAATCACGGGCAATCGCCCCATTTCGCCACCCCAGTGCACCACGGTGGTGTCCAGCAGTCCGCGTTGCTTGAGATCGAGAACGAGGGCAGCGGCTGGTTGATCCACCTGCATGCAAGCGGTCGGAAGGCCGGTGAGGATGCTGCTGTGGTGATCCCAGGTTTGGTTGCCGGTGAAAACACTCACAAAGCGCACGCCGCGTTCCACGAGCCTGCGTGCGATCAGGCAGCGCTTGCCGAACTCCTCCGTGGCGGGTTTGTCGATGCCATACATCTTGAGCGTGGCGGCAGACTCTTGAGTGATGTCGAGCGCTTCTTTGGCCGATGTCTGCATGCGAGCAGCCAGTTCAAAACTCTGGATACGCGCTTCGAGATCGGACTCGCCCGGCCGTTGTGCCGCATGCTCGGCGTTGAGTCGTTGGACAAAACTGAGATACTTTTCCTGGGCATCTCCTTTGAGTGACATGGGCGGGTCCAGATTCAGAATGCGCGGCTCTTTGGGACGAATGACTGTGCCCTGATACACGGACGGCAACCAGCCATTGCTGAAGTTATCCACGCCGAGCACCGGCAATCCGCGCGGATCCGTGAGCGCTACGTAGGCCGGCAGATTTTGATTCTCCGACCCCAGTCCATAAGTCAGCCAGCTCCCAAGCGTGGGGCGCCCGCCAGTGATGGAGCCATTGAGCAATGAGTAAATGGACTGACCGTGATTGTTCACCCCGGTGTGCATGGAGTGAATCATCGTCATCTCATCAGCGATGCCTCCCATATGGGGGACCAAGTCACTAAAGTTGAGTCCACTCTGGCCGTATTGGCGGAACTTCCACTGCGGGCCCATGACCTCACGGCTGGCACCTGCGGCATCGTCATACTTGATCTCACCGGGAAAGTTTTTGCCATCCAACTTCATGAGCTCCGGCTTCGGCTCGAACAGATCGATATGACTCGGCCCGCCCTGCATGAACAGAGAGATCATCGCCTTGGCCTGACCAAATCCATGCGCAGGTTTTGGCTTGAGATCGTAGTGCCCGGTGAGCCCAGCCAGGGCGGGATTAGCCAGCAGACCCTCTTCACGCAGCAGAGTCGCCAGCGCCACCGTTCCCATGCCATAGGCACTGGTCAGAAACTGACGGCGGGATAATGGGGATTCAATCGACATAGAGGAATTCATTGGAACTCATGAGTGCGTGGCAGAAGGCGGCAAGCCCGAGCAACTCAGGGGCCGCGTTATTCTTCTCCGCAGGAGCGTTCACGTGCTCTAGTTTGGTAGGATGGGCTTGGTAGTGGGCCGTTTGAGCCTTTAAAAACTCGAGCGCAGCACCGAGATCAGTTAAGCTCGGACTGCGCGCATAACACAGCTGCCATGCGCGTTTCACCTGCTCTTCCAAATCCGCGCCCGCCTCACGCGTCACTCGTTGCGCGAGATCTTGCGCGTGTTCACGCATGTAAAGATTGTTCATGAGCAGCAGGCTCTGCGGACTGACCGTCGTGACGGGACGCGAGGCACAGTTGGCTTCCGTCATAGCAGGTGCATCAAACGCGGCAAAGACCTCCAGCGGCATGCTGCGCCGAGCTTGGATGTAGATACTGCGCCGATATTCCAGGCCGTTCAGCGGAGCCAACTTTCCCGTCTGCCGACCTGCGGTATCACGCGTGTCTTTTCCGATAATGATCTGACCTTGCTCATTGTAAGTCACAGGCACTGGCTCACCACCGACTCGACTTTCCAGCCTGCCCGAGACCATGAGCAGAGAATCACGCAGCGTCTCAGCCTCCAGGCGCAACACGTTCATGCGACTGAGCAGGCGATTGTCTGGGTCGATGCGTTCACGTTCCGCCTCACGCTGCGAGGACTGTTGATAGGTCACTGAATTCATCAGGACCCGGTGCAGATGTTTCATGCTCCACCCGTTCTCCATCAACTCTGCGGCCAGCCAATCGAGCAGTTCAGGATGACTGGGCCGCTCCCCTAATTGCCCCAAATCTCCGGGGGTGTTCACCAAGCCTTTTCCAAAATGCCGCATCCACACTTGATTCACCAGCACACGCGCTAAGAGAGGATGCTTGCCATCCGTCAGAGATTGGGCAAAAGCCAGCCTGCGCCCTGTGGTGGGTAATGCTGGTGATTTTTCCGGCACCTCCACCTGACGCCGCCCCGCAAGAACAGTGAGGTCTCCCGGCTTCACCGCTTGTTTGGGCTGCTCAATATCACCCCGATGAAAAAGGAACGTGGCAGGGATGGCCTCTGGTTTTTTAGGCTGTTCATCAAAAGCATGCAGGAACTCTTCGAGCGGCTTTTTGGATCGAACCGCCGTTGCTTCATCCGTCATCTTTTTGAGAGTGTCTGCGTGTTTGGTTTTGTAAGTGCTGTCGTAAAGATAGAGCGATCCCGCACTGAGTTGATTCACCTTTGGATGGGCTTTCAGCAGCGCCACTTGCTCGGGCTTACGCTCCTTCGCCACAGTGCAGTAGGCTTTGCGTAGGGCTTCCCGATCTTTTTCATCAGCTTTCGCCAACTCTTTCTCCAAGACTTCGGTGATGAACTCTTCCTGCTTCGTGAGCCGAGCCGCATCCAGTTTCTTAGCCTCCTGTTCGATGACGGCGCCTTTGGCACGATCCGCATCTGTCAGCAGCGAAACCAGTCTCCCTGCTGGTGTGCGCCAACTTTTGGTATCAAACCCAGGCTCAAAGATGGCTCTCAACCGATAGTAGTCTTCTTGCGTGATCGGATCATAGCGATGGTCGTGACACTGCGCGCAGCCGATGGTCATGCCATAGAAGGCGGTGCTGATGATTTTCAGGGTGTCTGCGATGGTCGAGTTCTGCGCGATTTTGTCATTCATCGCTCCGGTGCCATCAGCCGCCATGCGCAGGAAGCCGGTGGCTGTGATTTTGCGGATGGCATCTGCGGATAGGTTTTTGTGCGGCTGCGGCACCATCTCATCACCTGCCAATTGCTCACGAATGAATTCATCAAAAGGTTTATCCGAGTTCCACGCCTGGATCACGTAGTCACGATATTTGTAGGTATACTTTCTCTCCAAATCCTTGTCGGTGTAGCCATCACTATCCGCATAGCCAGCAATGTCGAGCCAGTGCCGTCCCCAGCGCTCACCATAGGCTGGTGACGCTAGCAAACGCTCGATAAGATGGCGCTTCGATGATGGCTCGTCACGCAGGTGAGCCTCCAAGAAAGCCGCCACTTCCGCAGGAGTCGGTGGTAATCCCGTGAGATCGAAGGTGGCGCGGCGAATGAAGGTCACAGGATCAGCCGCAGGTGAAAAGGACAACGATTTTTCCTGCTGCTTGGCTGCCACAAACACATCCACTGGATTGGCAATCGCAGCACCGTTGACCAACGTGGGTTCCGCTGGTTTTTGGATGGGTTGAAAGGCCCACCATGCCCGCTCCTCATCCGTGAAGGCGTGTTCGGGGCCCAGTTTCTCTGGCTCAGGTCGAGCCGTCTTCGCACCTTGGGCAATCCAACGCTCGATCGTGTTGATTTGGGAGTCGTTCAGCTTGGCCTTCCCCTTCGGCATCTCACCGTCTTTGACGAGCTTCAGCAGGTGACTTTCAAGCGCCTTTCCTGGAACCACGGCCACACCGGACTTTCCCCCTTTGAGGATCGACCTCGCCAGCCGCACATCCAGCCCGCCCTTGGTTTCTCCATCTTCGCCATGGCAGTGAAAGCACTGCGCCTTCAAAATCGGCCGCACATCTTTTTCAAACGTCACCACCGTTTCTGCTCCGGACGAAATCGAAGCAGAAGCAAAGCTGAGGAAGATGGAAAAACGGCGGACCATGACGAGCAGCCAAACCTACTCCAAACCGCAAGCGCATCTTGCTCACATCCGCAGACACACTTCAAGCCGCTGGTGTTGGAGCATAATGAGGCCTCTGATGAAGTAGGCCCATCAGGAAAACAGGAGGAACCAACTCGACAAGAGAATGGGGACAAAAGAATGAGAAGCCATGCTTCTGTGTAATCCCAGTTCATGGGCTTTCTCGCGAGGTAAGGATATTACGGGTTATTGTTTGACATAAGTAATCATGCCGTCCTGCCAACTTAGGTACTTTGAGGCAGCTTGAATTTCTTCCGGACTCAGATAACTCAGCCGAAACGTTTTGCCGGCAAAGGGTCCTTTTTTTGCTTCTCGGCCCTCAATCAAATTCAGGATGGTTGTTTCGTAATCATTTGCGACGACGACGTCGGCCCCCACGGCGGTTGCACCCATGGCCAGGGCTGTGATTTCCTGGGCATTCCGTTGATTGCGCACCTCCAAGAGCACATCCCGATGGTAAGAATCCATAAATACGATGGCGAGCGAGGCCATGATACCGATGACGGCGATGACGACTAACACTTCAAGAATACTGAAACCAGCACTACATCTGCACACGGATTCCACGTGCGGAGAGCCGGGTGGCACCGTTGATCGATTGAGTCGAAGGATTGCGGGTGGAAAGGAAATCATGATGATTCAGACTATCGCCACTGATTATAAAATCAATAAATTCCAGAATTAAATCCGAACTCAATCCAAGGTACGTTTTGGCACCGCTATACGAACTGCGTTACCAACGACCGGCTTGGCCACAGCAGGTGCCGTGAAGCGCTGAACTTCATAACCTGTGACATTGACCAGCAGATCCAGCTTTGGCAGGAACTCCCACGTCGCAGCAACACCGATCTGATCGGCGATCTGGCGGGCTTCATGGTAAGTCTGAAAGGCATCTGCCATAACCTGAAAAACAACGACGCCATTTTCGTCGGCTTTAGCTGCCCGCATGAGCCGCTGATATGTCGAGCCTTCACCGCGCATTTGCTCGAGTGTTTCGCCGCCGCCAGCCTTCGGGGTCAGCGCTAACTGCACGAGCGTGATGCCGGGTTTGACGCTAGGTTTAAAGGTGTAGGAGCTGCTGCTCATCATTGGGCTGACGGCAGCACGTTCGAGGATGGCTTGGAGCTTGAAGGCATCATAGATAACTTTTGCCTGACTGCGGTCTTTGATTCCTGTCATGCCAGCGAGGTCTTTGACGAAGTAGTCTAAAACATCACGCGGCGTGGCTTTCACTTCCACGGCTTTGACACCCCAGGAAAAAGTAATTTTTGAGCCTGATGAGGTGGCTTCAATGATCGGCTTGGCGGGGTCAGCGGAGGGATCTAGATCTGACCACTTGGTGAGATTTCCCTGAACGGCGGCGACGATGGCTTCGGCAACGACAGGCAGCGTGCTGCGCGTGGCGATGGAAAGGTCGCCGATGGCTGAAAGCACCTGTTTGGTGGCGGGCACTTTGGCCGTGGTTAGGGTTTTATAAGCCAGCGCCACTTGGTCCATTTGAAAGGTGTTCACTAGCGGGGCGATCTCTACCCAGGCTTGCTGGGCGGCCTGTGGGTTTCCTAAAATTTCCGTGAGCATTTTGGCAAAGGAGTCGATCTTCACCTCCTTGTATTCGAACTGACTTTTCACCTTCTCCAGTCCTTCGATGATCGGCTGGGTAAAGGTCTTCTCATTGAGATAAAGCACGCCCTGTTTGGCGACGAGGACACGGGTCTCATTTGGCTTTGCAGGAAAGGGACGCGGGTTCGGCAGGCGGATGTAGGTAGGCGGTTCGGGCTTAAAAATGGGCGTTTGATCCAGTAGCGCTTTGAGTCGTTCCACCTCGACGATGAGTTTATCGACTTCCACTTTCTGGGATTCGCGCTGCTTTTTAGCTTCCGCTAGCTTTTTGTGAAAGCTCTCCAGATCCATGAATTTCATCTGCGACTCCAGGCTGGTCGTATCAATGGTTTTCAGGTCTTCGATGGCTTTTTTGAGCTTCTGCTCGGCGATCTTTTTGTCCTCTTCGATCTGCTTGGGATCAGCGGGCGGTGGCGGCAGCTGCTTCACTACCTCGACCATCTTCTGATATTCCTCCTGAGTCACCGGAGGCAGATCTGAGAGAATATTTTTCACTACGCTAGAGATGCTAATGCCGACCATAACGAGCACGATGACGAGCACGCCGACGACGTTCGTCATCGTATCCATCAGAGCGACGAATGGTAGCTCTTGCTCTTCACGGTGTTTGCGCTTGGCCATGGTGCGTGGTGTCGTGGATTAGGCGGCGGGTTTGACCGGCACAGCAGAGGCGGCTGGCGGAGGGGGGATCTTTCCGCGATATTTTTCAAAGAGTGCTAGGTCCAGCACACCGCGCCCAGGGATGGGTAACTTGCCGACGCGCACTTTATAATCACTCTCGGCACGGCCTGCGCCATTATTAAAGGCACCTTGGCCGTCGTCACGGATGAGATAGAGGATGAGGGCGTTTTTATCCTTGGCCACTTCAGTGAGGAAATGATTGTAGGCTGCGTCAGCGACGACGACTTCCGCTGTGGCGCTGAGCCTATAGTCCTCTGCACCCCAGGCACCGAGGACTTTAAGTGCCCCCGTAGCGCATTCGACAAAGTAAACCTTGGTCGTGTCTGGCAAACCCGAACCTGAGGGCTGAACGATGACAGGCGGTGCTTTTTTATCAGCTGGGATCTGACGTTTTTTGATCTCCTCGGTTAGCTCAGCAATGGATTTCTTACTTTCATCCTGCTGTTTTTTTAGGCCGTCGATTTCTGTGAGCAAGTCATCCAGTTCCTTCTGCAATTTTTTAGCGATGAGTTGATTCTGCTCCTTCAGTTCTTTGGAAGAATCCAGCAGTTTACGGAATCTTAGATAGCGCTGCTCTTTGTCCTCCATCTCGGCTTGCAGCTTCTTTAACTCGGCTAACTTTTCTTTGAGCACGACGTCGAGCTTTTCACGCTCGACGAGTTCCTGCTTCATGCGCTTGTGCTCCTGCGCCATCTGGATTTCTTCCGGCGTACGGCCCTCTGTCTGCTGGGTCTGGGAGACGCAAAGCACGACAATGATGAGCACTAATACCCCGATGAGTGAACATAGGATGTCCAAAAACGGGACGAGAAGAATCTCGTCTTTAGCGCCGTGACGTCTCTTGGCCATTCGGGGATCAGCGGGTGCGGGTGAAAGGGGAAAGGAGGATCAACTGTTGCGGCTAAACCAGCCCTTCTTCTTCACTTGATGAATGAGGATCTGCTGTGTGCCGAGCTCTTTGAGCACGTTATTCAGGCTCTGGATGCCACTGGCCAGGGCGCGATTGTAATCGGTGCTCTGCTTGATGGCCTCGCTGACAGATTGGGTGAAATCTTCCCGCATTCGATTCACGGCACGGGAGAACTCGGCATCGACACGCTCCTGATGCGCGGCGGCGCGCTTGTCCAGGTTGTCGGCCTGCTCTTTGATTTTGGCGGACAGCGCGTTGAGGTCCACGAGAAACTCTTTTTGGGAATTGGCCACGGCTTTGACCAGCACTTCCATGATGCCCGCGGTGTCACCACCAGCGAGACTGCCGCCGTCATTCAGGCGCGGCAGGAGGATTTCATTGCAGAATGAATCGATGTCATTGAGGCAGTCATCCTCAGACTTCATCATGCCGTTCAGAGGGAAATTCAATGCGAGGGCAAAGACGAGCCCTAGCAGGGTGGCATCAAAGGCGGTGCCAAGTCCGCCTGTCACGTTACCCAGAGTGGCGGTGATCTCCTTCAAATCAGCCATGCCTGCGAAATTCATGCCGCTGATGGCATGAGACAGTCCAATGACCGTGCCGATGAATCCAAGAATTGGAAAGCATGTTCGTCACATCACCGACATTTTGTTTCACTTCGAAAAGCTCCAATGACTTACGGATGCGGTTTACCATCATGCTGTCACGCAGGCTGCGTGGCAGTTTGTAAAGATTATCGATGAAGGAACCGACGTTTTCCGCATTGATCTCCGCGCCCATCTCCCAGGGCAGCACGTCCAGCAGCAGCGCTTTGCGTTGATGGCGCAGCTTTTGATACTTTAGATAGAGGATCGAAATCGCCCAGGTAAAGAAGAGCGTGTTGGTAAAGCTCACCAGCATATGCTTGAAGAAGAGCGAGGCCACCCACTGCATCGCTGTGAAATTGGCAGCGGCAACGTCTGGCCCTGCCTTGAAGGGATAGAGGCAGCCAATCACCACGAGGAAGGCCACGAATCCGATACCGAAACTTTGCAGCATGCCCGGATTGGTGGGGTCCTTTTCTTCCCACCCGCCTCTGGATGAACTCTGCTCAGGCGCAACAGCTTGGGCAAAGGCCTGCTGAATCGGTTGGTCGATGCCCGCGATGTCGCCGTCCCGGCCCCAAGCATCTGACGAAGCGATGCCCGCGGGCGCAGGCAGATCAGGCTCAAGATCCACCGGAATAGAGATCTTACCATTGCAGCCCGGACAGCGGACGATTTTGCCAGCCATTTCAGGCTCAAGCTTGAGCTGCATGTCACAAGTGGGGCATTTAAATTTCACGATGATGGATTCCTGAAGGTTATGGGGGAAGTCTCAGACGGGTGTCTTTTGAACTCGAAATATGATTGAAGCGGACTTCGCCGCCGACGACAAGCCTGTTCATCCAATCATGACGGCTTTTTATGCTCTTTGTTGGGGTCTCCGTTGGAAAAGTAGGATAAGCCACCGTAACAGCTGCATTCCTACCCCCAAGTTTCGCGATGCTCGGGCCAGGAATGGCTCGATTAGCCTACTTTCTTCAAAATGCAGTCTTGATTCGAAACTTGGCGCTCCTATCATCCGATTTCTATGAAAAAAAGCCTCCTCACTTTTGTCCTGTTCTCTGCTGCCGCTGCTAATCTGCAGGCCAACCCTGAAATCCCACGCGCCGTAGCACAGAACTTTGGTGAAGCTGTGGCCAGCGGAATCTTACTACTTAAAGGCACTGGCACGACAGGCGAGCCCTCCGAATGGGTCGCCTTTTCCCGTGACGCTTTTCGCCAAGAGGAGATCCTGCGTATCGCTGTGAAAATGGAAGGCCCTCAATGGAACGCCACCGCCTCGGGTGCAGGCACCAAGGTTCTTTCACCTGCCCCATCTCGGAAGATCGATTTCTCGCAGCTCCGCGAACGCAGTGCAGACGCCAGAGTCGTCGCTGCAAAAGCCGCAGCCCTGGCCCAGACCACCTTTGCCTCAGTGGACTATCAGCTTGCGGCGAATGAAGACACAGGTTCACCCGAATGGGGACTGGCCCTAAAAGATGAAACAGGCCACGAAGTCGGCTTCTGCGTCGTCTCCGCAGTGACTGGTGCCCTCGTTTTCCAAGACTGGACCCCTAAAATTGCCACCTCCACACCTTCAGCGGATAGCGATGGCGAGCGTGCGGCCAAAAGTGTGAAGCGCACAGCCCGTAAGGCGTGGAACTGGACCGATAAAGCCCGCACGGAAACCAAAGGTTTCTTCCGTGAGCTCTTCCGTAGAAACTAAGTTATTCCTTTCAAAATAGGCCAAGCCTGCCAATGAACCACGTTCTTGGCGGGCTTTTTGCTTCGTATGTCCAGCGTCAAAAGGCGGTTTTAAGCCTTGACGCCCCCTCTCTAGACAAGCATTACTGATTCCTTACGTCACCAGTCCTTTGACTGCGCCTGACCTCATTCCCAAATCTCTATGACCAGAGTCTCTCTCCCGAAACAAATCGTGCTATCCATCGCTCTACTAGCGATGCCGATCCTTAGTTCCCAAGCCCAGCTCTCGCTCAATGCTCCGACTGCAGGAAGGAAGATTGTCAGTCAGGTAGATGTCAATTTTAAAGGCACTGCCACCATGGATCCGAACCGGATTCGCGCCCAAATGTCCACTCGTGTCGGCGAGCCTTATTCCGAAGAAGCGGTAGAAAAGGATATCCGCACTCTTTACGCAACGGGAGCCGTGGAAAATGTCGATATTCAGCCCATCGAATCCAGCAACAGCGTCCGCGTCATCGTAACCATCTCAGGTCGCGGCGGCATCGGAGAGATCAGTTTCCTCGGGAATGCAGCGTTCGATAGTGACAAGCTCCGTAAGGACATCGAAGTGAAAGTCGGCGATCCAGTGGACGACGCTAAGCTCACCACGGCCCAACAAAAGATCCGTGAAGTGTATGAGAAGAAAGGTTTCTCCGACGTTGCCGTGACCTATGACGTCACCCCTTCCACTAAAGAAGGCTTCACCAGCATTCTCTTCAAAATTGATGAAGGTGGCCGCGGCATCATTGATGACATCCGCTTTGAAGGCAACAATGCTATCAGTGCACGCAAGCTGAAAGCCAAGCTCAAGACGAAGGAAAAAACCTTTTACCGTTTATTTGGAAAAGCTGGTAAACTCGACAACCAGACTGTCCTAGACGATGTGAAGACCATTGAACAAGCTTTCCAGGATGAAGGTTATGTTTATGT
>JAPLUM010000741.1:29700-48831 GCA_026397605.1 Verrucomicrobiota bacterium
TTAGCGACCAAAAGATCGACTTGATCTTTGAGGTTTACGAAGGTGAGAAGTTTGACGTAGCTTCCGTGGATCTCCAGGGGATCACGGTGTTTACCAAAGACGAGCTTACGCCTGCCATTCTTACCGAAGCAGGCACCACCTATTCTGGCACCGATGTGCGTGGAGATGAAAAAATGATCGAAGAATACTATGGCTCACGCGGCTACGCAGACGCCAGAATCGACACCCAACTCAGCGATGCAGGCCCAGGAAAACTCCACGTGGCTTTCGTTGTCAGCGAAGGCAGCAAGTCCTACATTCGTAAGGTCAACATCAGTGGAAACATCAAGACTCAAGACGAAGTCATTCGTCGCGAGCTACCATTCACCCCAGGTGATGAGTTGAACACAGTAAAGCTCGAAGCTGCACAAACGACGCTCGATAACTTGAACTACTTCGAAGGGAAAGCTGACGCCAACCCGCTGACCATTCGACCCGTTCCAACAGAGGTCATGGGATTTAAAGATGTTGAAGTCAACGTAACTGAAAAACCTACCGGCTCTGTGAACTTCGGTGCTGGCTTCAGTTCGATCGACAGCTTGGTCGGTTTTGTGACTGTCACACAGACGAACTTCGACATCTCAGACTGGGGTGACTTCCGCGGAGCTGGTCAGCGCTTCAACATGAATCTCCGTTACGGAACGCGCACGTCAACCTTTGACATGAACTGGACAGAGCCTTGGTTCATGGGGCAGAAGCTTGCCCTCACCACCCATCTCTTTTACCAAAACCTGAATTTCCTCTCCAACCGCTTCCAACAGATCAACATCGGAGCTTCGGTTGGCCTTAGAAAACCGATTGGCCAGAATGCCTACATTGAGGCCACCTACACGTTGCAACAGATCGCCTTGGACGTAGATCAAGGTTCGCAGGATGATTCCACTATGTTCCTCAGAAATGAGGACGGTGATTATATCCAAAGTAAATTGGATCTGACCTATGTGCATGACACTCGTGACAGCATCTTCATCACCCGCAAGGGCCACAAATTCGAAATCGGCGCCCTTCTCTCCGGCCTCGGCGGAGACGTCAATGTTTATGGCGGTAACATTGGTGGCCAGCAGTTCTTCCATCTGCCTGGAGATACTATCTTGAGCTTTGAAGGTATGGCCCGCTGGGTTCAAGGCAGCACTGAGAGCAGTGGCGTAGGTGGTAGTGATAATGGTGGAGTTCCCATTTTTGAACGCCTCTTCTTGGGTGGTGCTAACAATCTACGTGGTTATGACTTCCGTGACGTTGGTCCAAAAGATTCTAGAGGGGAAGCTATCGGGGGTAATATGTCTCTCTTTGGCAGTGTCGAATACACCTTCCCAGTTTTTGAAAAAGTACGAGGCGCCATCTTTTGGGATGTTGGTATGATTTCTTCCGATGCTACCGCCGACCCTGGTAAAAACGCAGTGCAGACCACAGTTGATAACGGAGGCCCCATCATCGGTGACGGCGAGATCTACTCCAACGTTGGTATTGGCGTTCGTATGTTTCTCCCAGTCGGCCCAATCCGCATTGACCTCGGCCTTCCACTAGTGAAAGACAAATTTGTCGGAGATAGCCCACGCTTCCAATTCAATATGGGCTACAAGTTCTAGTCCTTAGATCGAACAGATTCACCCCAACCCTACTCTCAGTCTTCCCCTATGATTCGTAAACTCGCCTTCACTCTTCTCTCCATCATGGCTGTCTCGGCCGGCGCCGCCGACCTCAAGTTCGGCGTCGTGGACATGTCCAAAGCATTCTCTGACTTCCACAAAACCAAGGAAGCAGCTGAAAAATTCAAAGTGAATCTGGACAAAGCCCAGAAAGAAATGAACGACCGCTGGTCCGTCTATAAGAACCTCATGACGGACATGCAGAAGCTGAAAAAGGAAGCTAGCGATCCGATCATGACCCAGGATGCCCGCGCCAAAAAAGGCATGGAATTTGAAGAAAAGGGTAAAGAACTCCGATCCCTGGAACAGGAAATCGGCGAGGCCCAAAACCGCCGTAATAACCAGCTCAAGCAAGAAGACATGAGCATCCGCAAAGGCATCTACGATGAGATCCTCGTCGTGGTTAAAGAGAAGGCCAAAGCCGATGGTTACGACTTTATCTTTGATAAGTCCGGCATGAGCCTTTCCACTGTCCCTGTGCTCATCTATTATAAAGATGCTGTGGATGTCACTGATCTCATCATTGTAGAGCTGAATAAAGGCGCACCAGCTGCTGCGGCAGCCGCGGCCACTGCCCCTGCTGCCCCAGCCAAGGAAGAAAAGAAACCCTAATTCCTTTTACCGATCCATTTGAGGCACGCCGATGACATCTGGCGTGCCTCTTCGTTTTCAGCCATCATGAGCGCTACCATCAGTCACGCACGCCTCACCGAACTCCTCGGAGGTGAACTGCTTCAAGGTGATCCTGAAGCCATCATTACAGGTATGAACTCCATCAGCGAAGCCACGCATGGAGAAGTCACCTTTCTGGGCAATCCTAGATACCTTTCAGCGCTCAGAACCACAAAGGCTACCGCAGTCCTTGTCGGGCCCGATTTTAAGGAGCCGCTTGAAAACGTGGCACTCATCCGTGTGAGCAATCCGACCCTGGCATTTTCCAGCGTCATCCAACACTTTAGACCTATTCCGCGTGCCTTCGTTCCTGGCGTGCACCCCTCCGCTGTCGTTTCTGCCTTAGCTGTCTTCAATGCCGACAAAGTTTCCATCGGTCCCCATGTCGTGATCGAAGATCATGTCACGATTGGCGACGGCTCGATCATCCACGCAGGTGCCTTTGTCGGACATTCTGCCACCATCGGCAATGACTGCGTCCTGCACACCAACGCAACCATCAAAGACCGCTGCCTGCTTGGCAATCGTGTCATTATCCACAGCAGCAGCGCCATTGGCACAGATGGATTCGGTTACGAATTCTCTAAAGGCCGACACATGAAAATTGAGCAAGTCGGCATTGTGCAAATCGATGACGATGTCGAGATCGGCTCCTGCACCACCGTCGATCGCGCCCGCTTTGGCCGCACCTGGATCGGTGAAGGCTGTAAGGTCGACAACCTCGTCCAGATCGGCCACAATGTCACGCTTGGGAAGCATTGCATCATCGTGGCACTCGTGGCCCTCGCAGGCAGCACACGTTTCGGCGACTACGTGACCATTGCAGGGCAGGTAGGAGTCGGCGGACACTTGGAAATCGCTAGCAAGGTCACCCTGTTAGCCCGTGCCGGAGTCACCAAGAGCATTACCGAACCTGGAGCCTATCTTGGCTTTCCTGCAAAGCCAGCCATGGAAGGCCAAAGGCTTGCAGCCGCGCCTGCCAAAATCCCTGACATGCTGGCTCGCATCAAGGCTTTAGAGAAAAAGATAGCCGACTTGGAAGCTGGCAAATCCTAGTCCTCTGAAAGTCTGGATCGAAACAAAAACGCCCGCAAGAATCTTGCGGGCGTTTCAATATTCATTGCTGGATTCAGACTAAATCTCGTCTTCGACCAACTCGACATTCTTGCCACCGATCTTTTCCAGGAAGGATTTGGTGCCTTCTTGTGAGAACTTAGGGTCACGGGCTTCGATGCAGACAAAGAAACCATCGTCCGAAAACTTGGGGAAGGTCTTGGAAGCAAAAAGCGGATGATTCAGACGGGGAAGCCCCATCAAAGCCAAGAGACCAAAAAGCGTGGTGAAAGCAGAGAAAAGAATCGTTAGCTCAAACATGACCGGGAAGAAGGCTGGCAGCGTCCAGATATCCGTTGGCTTAGCCTGCACCACTGTTGGATAGGTTTCAGCCAGAGTCTGAAGGAAGCCAAGTCCGATGCTGGACCAGAAGTTGGTCTGAGTGAGGGTCTGAAGCGTGAAAGCAATCGCAGTGCCAGTAATGCCACCGCAGAAAACCAGGTATGGAAGCTTGGAACGCTTCACACCCATGGCGTGATCCATCCCATGGATCGCAAAAGGTGAATGGACATCCCAGCGTTGATAGCCCGCATCACGGACATGTTCAGCTGCTTGGTAAAGGTCTGCCACGCTGTCAAATTCAGCAAGGAAACCATGAACTCGTTTGAGGGTAGTGCTCACAGAATAATCGTGGATAAAGAGTTAAGCGAGGACCTTGGGGACGTGGCGGTCTTTGTAATTCATGAGGTCTTCCTCCTGAATGCCATCATTGCCGTGATCATCGTGGTGAGGATTCGACTGCGGAAGCACGCCTTTCACCTCACCAATCGCAATGACCGGAAGGAAACGCAGGAACAACAGGAACAACATCATGAAGAAGCCAAAGGTGCCGAGGAAGGTCACCTTATCCACCCATGTGGCCTCATAGGTTCTCCATGAACCTGGAACTAACAGACGCTCCAAAGTGGTGCCAATGATGACGTAACGCTCAAACCACATGCCCGCGTTCACGCACATGCAGACAAACATAACGACCCAGAGATTATGCCGGAAGGGGCGATACCAGAAGAGCTGCGGGGCAAACACGTTGAATCCAAACATTAAGTAGTAAGCCCAAACAGAAGGCCCATAAAGACCACGTAACTGGAAAGTCTGTAGCTCGTATTTATTGGCGCTGTAGTAGGCCATGAAGAACTCCATGCAGTAGGCGTAACCGACGATCGTTCCTGTGAGCAGGATGATCTTGGCCATGTTATCAATGTGCTTTGGCGTGATCAGATCACCGAGACCATAGATCTTACTGACCGGAATCATTAGCGTGAGCACCATGGCGAAGCCGCCAAAGATAGCACCAGCTACGAAGTAAGGCGGGAAGATAGTCGTGTGCCAACCTGGAACCACTGAAGTGGCGAAGTCGAAGGAAACCACGGAGTGCACGGAGAGCACGAGTGGAGTGGAGAGAGCTGCCAGGAGCATGTAAGCAGTCTCGTAGTGGCTCCAGTGACGGTTGGCTCCACGCCAGCCGAGGGAAAAGATGCCGTACATCGTTTTGCGCAGACCTGGCTTACAACGGTCACGAAGCGTGGCGAGGTCAGGCACTAAACCGAGGAACCAAAACACAGCGGAAACCGAGAAGTAGGTTGAAACGGCGAAAACGTCCCAGAGCAGAGGTGATTTGAAGTTCTGCCAAATAGCATTGGCATTAGGAATTGGAGCCAGGAACCAAACCATCCACACACGACCGACGTGGAAAGCAGGAAAGAGCCCCGCGCACATCACCGCGAAGATCGTCATCGCCTCAGCAGCGCGATTCACGGACGTGCGCCACTTTTGACGCGTCAGGAACAAGATGGCAGAAATCAAAGTACCAGCGTGACCGATACCGATCCAGAACACGAAGTTCGTGATATCCCAGGCCCAGGCCACTGGCTGCTTTTGCCCCCAAACACCGACGCCGGTGCTGATGAGATAAGCAAAGCAGAAAACCATGACGCCCGTCAAAATGACAGACGGCACCATGAGCAACCACCAGAGAAGGGGCTGCTTGTTTTCAACAATGCCGCAAACGCGGTTGGTGATCCATGAGTAGGAACGATTGTTCAGAACAAGGGGCTCACGATCCAGGATGCGTGGAGCACCGGTGTGAGTGTCTGAATGAGGAGCGATGGTCGTGGCTTCCATGAGTCCGGCTTAGATTTGGTGTGCACTCCAGGCAGCGATCTTCTCAGCGCCAGGCATAGCAGAATTAGGGTTGCGCAGGCGGGCTAGGTAGCTCGTGCGTGGGCGGGTGCCGATGTATTTGAGGAGTTCGTAGTTACGAGGAGAAGCCTTGGCCTTGACCACGCTGCTCTTCTCATCTGCAAGGTCACCAAAAACGATGGCCTCGGCTGGGCAGGCCTGCTGACAGGCAGTTTTGATGCTGTCCGTCGGGACACGGAAGTTTTTAGAATCCCGTTGCTTCTGCTTCTGCTGAATCTTGCCTGCTTCCAGACGCTGCACGCAATAGGTGCACTTCTCGATCACGCCACGCATACGGACAGTGACGTTTGGATTTTTCTGAAGCTGGAGAGACTCACGGACACCGGTCTTTTCAGGGGTGGAAAGAGGTCCGAGATAAAGCTCGTCGAGGGGACGCTTATTGTAGTCGAACCAGTTGAAGCGACGAGCAGTGTAAGGGCAGTTGTTCGCGCAATAGCGTGTGCCGATGCAGCGATTGTAGGCCATGGCATTGAGGCCTTCATTCGTGTGAACGGTGGCGTTCACAGGGCAGACCGTTTCACATGGAGCCGACTCACACTGCTGGCAGGCAACAGGTTGCTGAACCATTTCAGCATTTTCAAGCTGCTCAGCCGTAGCGCTGATGTCCACATCGTCAGACTTGGCTTTGCCTTCACCCCATTCATTGGTGGCGAAGTAGCGATCCATACGAATCCACTGCATCAAGCGGCCTTTGACGACCTGATCTTTGCCGACAATTGGGATGTTGTTTTCACTCTGGCAGGCAATGACGCAAGCCGTGCAACCCATGCACTTACTGAGGTCGATGGACATGCCCCACTGGTGAAGCTTCTCGTAATTGAAGCCGTCAGGGTTGGTCTCCTTGTCGTATTTGCCCACCTGGCCTTTGTAGAGAGAGATGTTTTGTGGGATGTGACTATCCATCCCAGTCTTCACAACAAAGTCAGGCGTCTTGGCGAAAGTCTCTAGGGTGGCCTCACGGTAAAGCGCGCGGCCTTCCATGGTGTTTTGATCTTGAGTGATCGCTAGAGTGTAAGTCTCGGAAAGGACTTCGACTTTAGCACCTGAAAGCACAAACTCAGTCGCACTTTGACGTAATTTGTAAGCATCAAAGCCGCGACCTTTATTTTCATCTCCAGAACCCACAAAGCCCAAACCTGCCTGGCCGTAGCCAAGAGGAATAGTGATCGAATTCGAGACGTGCCCAGGAGCTTCGATTACAGGGAGAACCAACTCGGCGCCATTAACCTGCACCTTTATAAGCTGCCCAATCTTGAGGCCGAGCCGACGGAAGGTAACACTACCAACCCAGGCCGCATTGTCCCAGGTGAGTTTTGTAATTGGATCTGGTGCTTCCTGAAGCCAAGCATTGTTCGTGAAGCGTCCATCAAAAACACCTGCATCAGGCGTGAGCACGATCTCAAAAGCAAAATCTGTTGGGGCTGCGGTAACTTTGGCCAGACCAACAATCGTTGCAACGGCAGCAGCATTGATGACGCCTGTAGCTTTCAAATAGCTGGAGCCTTTCAGGAAACCATCACGGACGGTGAAATTCCATTTCACTTCGTCTAAGCCTCCGGCAACAACAGCGAAAGTATCACGGACTGCCTGATAAGCAGCATCTTCAGGAGCCGGCGCTGCAGCATCTGCTTTGACCGCTTCAGCTGGACCCAGTTTCTTCCGGCCCAAAAGCGCTAACAGCACTTCGATCTCGCTGGCTCCGTTGTAGAGAGGCTGGATCATTGGCTGAACGATGGAATAGGTACCATCAGCCGCACGGACATCACCCCAGGACTCCAGGTAATTGGCAGCCGGAATGTGCAGCATCGCAGACTTGGCCGTCGTGTTCGGAAGCATGCCGAGATGCACCAACTTCACACCCTTACTCTTGATCGCAGCGGCAAGTGCAGCAGGAGCGTCGTAGAGCAAGCTCGAACCCGTCAGAGAAACAAGCGTTTTGACAGAGCCTGCGGTCAAGGCTGCCTCAAGTTCAGCGGAAGATCCGAGGGCTACTTCAGCGCCGTCTTGGAGAAGTTCAACTGTCGTTCCATACGCACCCAGAGCGTTGTTGATGGCTGCTACCAAAGCATGCACTTCAGCGCCATAACGCGAGCCTGCAAGAACAACGGATTTACCTTTGTGATCGACGAGATCACGAACGGCAGGAGCCAACCATTCTTTGAGTGAAGCAGGGGCCGCATCAGCCAAGGCTTTAGCTTCCTTAATCTCCAACATATCAGCGACCACAGCGATGGCGGATGCCATCAGACTTGCGGCAAGAGGTTTACGATGATCCGCCATGCCGCCGGTGACCGTGTAACGGTTTTCCAGGGAGTAGAGACGGTTCATTTCCGCACTTGGAGCATCAATCCCACGCTGATTGGTGAAGTGCTTGATGGCTTCACCTGCGACAGGATCTAGGCCGAGGAAATCACAATCAAAACTCAAGATTCTCTGAGCTTTGCTGAAACGAACAAACGTCTTTACGCCTGCGCCCAAGACTTGTTTGTTGGCACTTTGCTGACCTTCATTGCCGATGGCTTCATAACCAAATAGCTTTACCTGAGGATAGGCCACTTTCACCTCACCCAATAGGCGATGCAGTGTGGGGGAAGAGGTCGAACCGACAACGACGGCCAAGGAAGCACCGCCATCTTTTTTGCTGTCCGCAGAGAGAGCCTCAAAAGCTTTGTTAACATCAGACCAAGGCGACTTCTTGGCACCGATCAGAGGGAACTGGGAGCGCTCAGGATCATAGAGATTGAGAACGGAAGCCTGAGCAAAACTGTCCAAACCACCCGCAAGAGGATGCAATGGATTGCCAGCCAAATGAGTTGGACGACCTTCGTAGGTTGTCACCACCATGGGAACAGTGCCCGTGGCGGTTGGCATGGCTGTTGCATAAAGCAGAGGTTTGCCCGGAATCACCCACTCCACGTGCTGGGTGTAAGGAAGGATATTCGTCAATGGCCGACGGCAGGCCGCAAGGCCCATCATTGCCGTCGAAGCACCCATAAGCTTCAAAAAGTTGCGGCGTGAACTCTCACGCTCCTCCTCATTGAGGGTGTCCCCAGCGGGAAATTCCACGCCGAGCTTGTTAAGAAAGGCTGAGCGGTTCTCCAATTCATCAGCACTGCGCCAGTAGCGTTTGCCGGTTTGGGTCTCCTCAGGGTGCTGCCAAATGCGTTTCATGTCAGATTTATAAAGGGCTCAGGTTTTAGCGATGGCAGGCCGTGCAGGAATCAGGCGGCTGCACTTGCCAATGTTTCTTGAGCTGGGTGCCCACTTCGAGTTGGGTCACTTTTTTGCCGTAAGTTGTATCCGCCAAGGTGAGAAGATCCTCCAGACCCTTGGCTGTTTTGCCCTCACCGATGACTTCAGCGATCTCATTAGCCTTCACACCTTTACCAAGCAGGCTCTGATAGAAAGCGCTTCGATCCAATTGCTCAGGTTTGTAGTTGAGATTCGTCACCTGATCCAGAGGACGCAGCTTATTCTCAGGATTGCGGTGGCAATCTAAGCACCAACCCATGGATTGAGGCTCAGCGTGCTTGACGACTTCCATTTCATTGACCTGACCGTGGCAATTTTGGCAGGAGATCCCGCGATTCAAATGCGCACTGTGATTGAAATAAACGTAATCAGGCGCTTTGTGCACTTTGACCCATTCAATCGGCTTCCCAGTTTCATGGGCTTTGATCACCTTTTCCAGTTTAGGGCTGGCAGATTTGATATTGCCCTTACCAGCCCCATGGCAGTTGAAGCAGGTCTGATTGGTCGGCACGTTAGCGTGGCTCGAGTTCTCAACAAAAGAGTGGCAGTAGCGGCAGTCGAGACCGAGCTGACCAGCGTGCACTTTGTGAGAGAACGGCACAGGCTGAGTCGGCTCGTAGCCGACTCGTGTGTATTTAGGCGTGAAATAATACGGCACCGCCAAGCTGGCGCCGAAAACGATGAACCCAGCCGCAACGGCTAGCTTCAAAGGCAGCCAATTGGTCCAGCGCGGAAAGAAGTTACCCATAATGTGTCAGTTTCAGGGCTTGTGAAATTTTTCACAAGCAGGATCTAGAATAGAATTTGATCTTGTTTTTGCAAGGCTGGAAATCAAAAACTCGATCTTTTTATTCCACGCCCTCAAGAAGCTAGGTTTTGTCTTCATCACTGGATTTCTCTGCTTGCTATCGAAACGTAGCAAAGCGCATGCCTAAAACAACACTCGCCAAGTCTTTTCAGACTTGGCGAGTGAGTCAATTGGCTTGGAGAACCTGCTGAAAGGCTCAAGGATTTCGCTCAAGAACCACTTGGCCACTGTAAACGGGGGACGTTGTCAAAGTCTGCCCAGGCTGAGGCAACTGCGGGATGAGAACATACCCAGCTGATTGCCAAGTTGCTGCACCGGTCTTTACGACGACCCCTTGGAAGGTGAGGTTGCGGGTTAGCGCAGTCACTGGATTTGGGATGGTCACCTTCCCGTTGAACGATCCCGCAGGCGTGGCAGGGAGAGCAAAAGTTAACTTGTTCGTATTAGGAGCTGGGATGGTGATCACATGTGCCGCGGCCGGTCTTGTGATGGAGAACACCAGAGTGTCCAGCTCAGTTTGCAGAAGCCCACCTTCGCTAAAGCCCAATTTAGCATTGTTTGGAGAATTACCCAGTCCCATAGCCACCACACCTGGGGCCAGCTGATAGATCCCGCCGATCACCTTGAGCGGGATAGCCGTGAAACCAGCTGAATAGAAGGACGTTTTTGCCGTAGCTGGAGCAGGGCCTTTGTTCCAAGTCATTGTTCCCGTCAAATAGCCACCGGCATCAGCCGTCGCTGCACCTACCAGCGTGCCGGTTACGGGTGTGAAGCTAGCAAATATCGGTATTTTTGTATTGGCCGTTGGTCCGAGGATGGTTGCCAGAGTAAAGGCATTACCGTCTGCGGTGCGCCCAGCTCCAGTGACTTTGCCATCTGCTGCAAGCTTCATGGTCACATAACCATTGCCCTGCGGGATCTGCAAGTCACCCGATTGGGCGTCTGCGATCTCAAGCAACATGGTGTAATCCCCAAAGTTGGGTGCGTTGGATGCTAAAAGAGTAGCAGGGGACGCATAAGTTTGGCGCACACTCTCCGTCGAGTTGGCTACTGTAGAAGGAGTCGCGTCAGGATCTGTGAGGACGACACTCAAGACACCTGCTGCTGAGACATTGAATTGCAAAGTCAGATTGGATTGTCCGACCTTGCGCTTAATCACCGCACTGCCGGTCACTCCGGTGAAGGTGCTCGGTGGTGTAATCACCGCAGTCATCGTGCCGCTGGAGCTTGAAGTCAGTCCATTCATGAGGAGCTTCATTGTGTAAACACCGGCCGGAGTAATCGACAGATCCACCCTGCCACCCATTTGGTTGGTTGCAGGCGCACGTTCTAGGAGCGCTACATAGGTTCCTTGAATGCCAAGAGGTAGTGGCTGGATCGTCAAATTCCTTTGTAGTGTCGCACTGTTTACTAAACTGCTTGAGGCGGTAATGACGACAATTGCAGCGGAAGGTGTCGAAACCGTCGGTTTACCGCTAATCAAACCCGTCGTGGCATTGATCGTCAGCCCCCTAGGCAGGCCGGTAGCTCCGTATCTGAAAGGTTGTTTTCTAAGATCAGGATCAACCTGGACTTGATAGCTATAGAATGTGTTGATCACTCCATCAGGTAACGATGTGGGCGGGAGGATAAGCTCGGGGGCCAAAGAAGGAACTGACAAGACATGTACCGCAGAGTCACGGAAGAAACTTGGATCCCCTGCTCTACTCACACGACAGATGTACCCGCCACTATGCAGAGGCTGAGGTCCTGCAAGCTTAAGCGTATCCGACTCATTCCCAGAAATAGGGTGCGTAGTGTCATTGCCCGCAATCAGGCTATCCGCAGCTGCCGCGGCATCCCGCCAACGATAAACCAATGAGGCACCCACAGGAGCGGCTGCTTTGACGCTGAATGAAACCAAACTTTTCTGTATATCCCCCGCAGGAACCACGAGTCTTCTAGGCGCTGTTTCCAACACAAAAACATCTGCCCGTGTTTCAGTGAAATCTACGTCGTTGGTAACCATGCATGTATAGATGCCCGCAGATGCTAGTGTAGCAGTGAACTGATAGGTGCTCAAAGTTGCTTTAGGAATATTGACACCATTGCGCCTCCACTGGTATTTTAACCTGTCGCCAGTCGCTACAAGATCCAAAGAAACCACTTCTCCCACGATCGCAAAAGTCGATACAGGTGGCGTTGCCACAAATGGGGCAGAATCATCGTCGTTAATCGTCAGAACAAATGCGGTATCCAGACCGAGAGTTGCAGGCC
Source organism: Verrucomicrobiota bacterium (assembly GCA_026397605.1). GTDB lineage: Bacteria > Verrucomicrobiota > Verrucomicrobiia > Verrucomicrobiales > Verrucomicrobiaceae > Prosthecobacter. The sequence continues at coordinate 41,686 of JAPLUM010000741.1, forward strand.
CCGTTGGTGTCCCGGCGGTGACCGTTAATAATTCGGCAGGTTCATTGATCACATCATTCATCAGCGGAATCCGAACGAGCGCACTCGTCTGCCCAGACGGGAATGAAACGACCGGAACCACTGGCCTGTAATCTTCATTTAATACCGCAAAACCTGAGAAATCCAAAGGTCCTGGCACAGACACCACAAGTGGCACTGTGACCAAGGATGGTGCTGGAGCAGACAGATAAACTTCCACAAAATAGTCGCCGCCACCTTCAGGTGTATCATCAGAAGTACTAGCCAGCACTCTTCTGAAGTTAACCTCCACACCTGCAGGCACGCCCGTGGTTGTAAACAACTTCGTCTGACCGTAGGAAGGCACGCCATCAATCGTTGCTACAGCTTGGAAGGCATAGGTTGTGCCTACACTTAAGCCTGTAATAGGTTTATCAAACGCTACAGAGCCTGCATCTGGCCCAAACGGATCAGCGCCGACGTATTGTTCTTCAGCTAGGTTGCCAATCGGCCAATATCTAAAACCAGCTTCATAATTCATCTCTGTGCTTTTAAACGCAGCATTAAGTGTCACCGTCGTATCCGCTACAGCCATGGCAGCCAAGGTTGTGATCTCCACAGAATCCAGCAGATCTAACTTCCAGAGATCGTTAAAGTTATTGGCACCGTTCCCGCCACCAAAGATAAACAAATCACTCTGTGCTTTATAATACTGGTAGCCCTTCCTTGCCCCAGGTGTGTTGCTAGGCAGACCCACTCCGAGGGTGCCATAAAGCGCTGTCGCGGTCGCACCTTTACGCAAGGTCCAGTTCTTCGTTTGTAAATCAAAGTTCCACAAATCATTCAGGTGCCCTGTTCTGGCCTGGCCACCAAAGACCCACACTTCCTGATTGTCAGTGATCAATGCACCGGCACCAGCACGCCCACTTGGATTGTTCAATGGATTACTCACGCCCAAGAGACCTGAAACAGTGGCTGGTCCCACAATGATGTTACCCTTGATCCAAGCCCAGCGGTTCGATTCAGGGTAATAGGCCCAAACGTCGTTCAAGAAGCCGATGGTCTTGCCTGTAGCACCCAATCCGTTTCCGCCGAAAAGGTAAAGAACACCATCTTTATCCTGCCAACCGGAAGCATAGCTGCGGGAGCCAGGAGCGGTCGTTCCAGAAACTTCCTCTAGCTGCCCATAAACACCGTTCACGTTCAGCGTGCTCGGACCACTCACCCAAGTCCATAGATTGGTTGATGGATTGAATTTCCACAAATCTGCGAGCGAGCCAGAAAGTATACCCGTTCCTGGTTGGCCGATACCGCCAAAGAGCCAGAAAACATTCTCAGCGTCCACCCACGTCGTCGCTCCTTGTCGGGCACCCGGAGTATTGGTGCTCGCAGAGGCGCCTTTAACCCCATAAGTGCCGTTCACATTGGCATTGAGAGACCCCTTAACCCATGTCCATTCTGAAGCTACCGGATCAAAAACCCAAAGATCATTTAGATTACCAGCTTTTGCGCTAGCAGCATCAAAGCCGTTTCCACCAAACAACCAAAGCCTGCCGTCTTGGCCCAGCCATGAAGCGGCTCCACTTCTAGCTCCTGGCTGATTCGTTGGTTCGGCTTGGTCCTGAGCACCATAGTTGCCTTTAGCATTCACCGTCTTGCTGCCCGAGATCCATGTCCATTCACCGGTCGTCCGGTCGCGCTTCCACAAATCATTGAGCAGCCCAGCGACCTTACCCTCAGGCATTCCCAGGCCACCAAAAACCCAAAGAGTACCATCGGGTTCAGCCCAAGAAGCAGCGTCTGCACGGGCACCTAGTAAGGATGTTGATGCTGCCACACCTTGAGTGCCATAGACGCCTGATGTCTTGGCGACATTGGGCCCCTGAGTCCAAACCCAATTCGGCGGACGCTTGGTGATCGTGATGGTCACCGTGCCTGGATTGGAAACAAGTCCGCCCACCGCTTGAGTCGCCTGGAAATCAAAACGATCTACACCGACAAAACCAGCCTTAGGGTTGTAGGTGAAGGTGCCATCCTGGTTGACGATCACCGCACCATTTTTGGCATTCGCTGTCGTCACTAGGCTATAGTTCAAAGCTCCTGCGATCGGATTGGTCGCTGTCAGTGTTCCAGCCACCTGGTCATCTTCAACTCCGCTGAACTCCAGAGAATCAGCCTCTGGACCGCCCACGACGATGGTGACAGTGGCTGGTAAAGATGGCGTGGTACCGTCTGTCACGGTAAAGGTAAAGGTGGCAACGCCCACATAATCAGTAAACGGCACAAAGGTGAAAGTTCCGTCATTCACATCAAATGGCGAGATGCTGCCATGTAATGCATTCGGATTCGTTACTTTTGTGTATCCACCCGTGACACTGATTGGACCCTTGGCTAAAACTTGACCAGCCAAGTTGGTGTTCTTGGCAGTAAAGACATTCGTGGCCAAAGCAGTCGCTGCTGGCACAGTAACGTTCAGAGAGACTACTGCAGGGGCACTCGTTCGCCCACCCGCGACGACACTGAATTCAAAACTGTCTGCTCCATAGAAACCAACATCAGGCGTGTAGGTGAACGCGCCGAGCGTTGAAGTGCTGAGTATAACGCTTCCCGATTGCGGCTGTTTAGAAATGAGGAATGCAGTGATCGAGTCTTCCTCATCAGAACCCGTAAGTGTTCCATTGATGGGAGCACCTTCTGGACCAGTGAATGGTGCTACTGGAACGTTTGCGATAGGCGCATCATTTACCGGGGTGATCGTGATGGTCACGGTCGCGGTGTTTGATACGGCGGCACCATCAGTCGCTGTATAGTTGAAGACCACGGGGCCCGCTACATTGTCTGGGCTAGTATAAACGAAGTTAGGACTTGTTCCCGTAACACCTGCGCCAGCTAAGGTGAACGTGATCGGCTCTTTATCCGCATCTATGCCTTTCAAGGGAATCGGTGTAGCCACGTTCTCGACCACTTTCATTGTTACCGGACTCACGACTGGAGTACTATTGAATGAATTAAAGGTCAGGGTACTTCCAACCACAAGTCCATTGGCGTTTTGAACCACAAGTCTGAACGAATACAGCGTATGTGGCAGGTTAGGTGCCGCAAAGGTCATGACTTTCGGCACGGCATTTGCAGGTATCGTCACATTCGGGCTCTTGAGAGTCATGCTGGAGGTCGGACCATACTCGAACCAGGCCGTGGCAGCCGCAGTGCTCGGTGTTGCCAAGCCGTTGAGAGTGGCTTTACCCAAAGAAATAAGGGTTGCTGCGTTTGTTTGCGCTTTTGGCACTCCAGGCGCAGCAGCTCCTGTCACAAAAGTCTGCGTGGCTCCTGGCGTGCCACCAGGGGCGCTGAGAGCATTTTGTGCGACCAAACGATAATGAATCGTCGTGGTTGTAGGTAGCCCGCCAATCGGCCCTGAAACAGTATTCAACAAATGTGTGTTTGGCAGCGGAAGTCGCGGTGTCTCATTTCCTAAAGCTGCAGAAGTGCCCCACTCAAACCAATAGGTCGAGGGCAGACCGCCTGCCTGAACGGTACCAGCTAGAGTCGCATGTACATCACTGATCATCGACGGAGCGGAGGTGACCACCACTGGGGCAATTCCTGAAGCGCCTGGGACAGGACCGGCATCAAAGCTGGACCTGACTTGCGCAGGCAGCATGGCACCGCCGTGTATTTTCACACTGTTGATGAAACCACTGAAAGCCTCTGCTCCAAAAACGGGCAAGCCAGCTGTGTCGCGTGTAGCCCCGAGGAGCACTTTATCATCCCACTGATTGACACCAGCAGGGTGAGTGGTCGGTAGGCCGACCTGGGCACCATTGACATACAAACTACGAGTACCGGCTGACACCACCACAGCCAGATGAGTCCACTGCCCAGCAGCTGGAGCGACGGTCCATGGATTGGTTACAGAGCTATCATCTGCACCACCCGTCGTTCCATAGCATAGACGCAGGCGGCTGGCAGGCGTGTGCCATCTGTAAATTCTCGTGCACTCAGATCCACCCAGAGTCTGCCTCGGCTAGCCAGTACCCGTGGCGTAAAGGCGACGTCATTTCCCACCGTCACTCCCTGAGCATTGCTAGCGACTGCACGGTAATGATATTCCACTCCAGGCACCAAATTGGCCAATGGCAAAGTCACGGGTGTGGGGACAGGTGAAACGGCAACCGAGATCGGTGCACTGGCATTGTCATAGGTTGTCGAAGTGCCCCATTCAATCCAGGCTGAGGAGGTCGCAGTCCCTGGAGCCACCAATCCATTCAAAGTAACGGTGTTAGTCGTAAGATCACTCACTCCCGTCGTTAAAACTGTCGGCGCTGGCGTTCTGCCCGCTGGTCCCAAGTTAAAGTTAGTCACGATATCAGGGACGGAAAGTATCCCGCCGTGAATGCGCACGGAGTTAATGTAGCCTTGCAGGTGTTTCCCCAAAACTCCAGTAGCATCTCGGGCAGCCCCAACCGTGATTGGATCTGCGGTCGTGGCCAGAGTAAGAGCCGGCACGGTGGTGTTTAGCACGCCATTGACGTACAGGTTAGCTGTCTTTGTTGGACCGTTATAAACATAGACAAAGTGATTCCAGCGCCCCAAAAGCGGCAATTTAATGGCCGTGTAGGAGGCATTTTTGGTTCCATGGCTGAGCGCCGTTTCTGTTTGGGCCAGATTGCTATGACTGATAGCCAACTGGGTTTCTGTCAGACCATCTCTACCCATGTTAAGCAGAGTGTCCGGGCTGCCATAGCCTGGATTCAGGGCCCATACTTCGATGGTACGACTATCAGTGCCAATCACATCTGGCCATGGGGCCGGTGGAGTAGTAGCTGGAAGGACAGGTGCAGGGATGCTCAATTCATAAGCCGCTGTTTTGCCATCAAAGAATACGCCGGGCACGCCGGTGCCGTGAACATTGCTCACGAGCGATGCCGCACCAGTGACAGCGAACGCACCGCCAGGCTTACCGAGGTTTTGCCAGCTGGCTGTACCTGCGCTTGGTTGGCTTGCCTGAATATTGACGATCAGATCCCCTGTGGCCTTGTAAGGTATGGCCGTTGCATACTGCGTTTCACCTGCCACAAGGCCCCCCACTCCAGAACGATTCCCAGCTACAAGCCTATAATAAATGCCTGTGCCCTCGGTGAATGCTGGGCCATTATTGAACTCCGTGATCAAAGCCGTCACCACGACTGTCTTTGTTCCGTTAGCCAGGGATTGAGTTTTTGTTATGTTTCCGAATGGCAGCGTATCTGTAAGCCCATATTCAAAATAGAAATCGACAATACCACGGTTTGGATTGATTGTTCCCGCAGCGGTAATGGACGTCGAATTATGACCAGCATCCACCGTCGTGGTCACCGTTGGGGCTGCCAGAGTACGGATGGTTCTGACAATGCCCCTTGCGACTCCTTTGGTATTATCAGCAACCGCGCGATAGTAATAAGTGCCGGGAAACTTAAGTCCGGTAATGGTCGTTGAAATAGGCACGAAGGCACTTCCCGTCAACTGACCAGGAATATCGACTCGATTAGGGAAACTCGTGGGAGATGTCCCCCATTCAAACCAAGCAGTCGTCGGCAAGTTATGAGGAATGATACGACCACGCAATTCAGCGGTGAGATTGGGTCTATTGCCCACCTCATCCGTTAAGACTTCAGGATAAGAATTGTCATTGAGTGTGACTGTATGGAATCTGGAGCCAACCAAATTGGCGCCTGACGGATTGAACAGTTCAAAAAGAATGGTTTCATCTCCTTCTGGAACAGAATCATCCCGAGTAGGGACGGTAAACGTCTTCACGGTTTCTCCAGCCGCAAAGACTAGGGCCCCACTGATCGGATTTGGAGAGGTAAAGGTATAATCCACACCTGCATCTCCGGCAATTCTAGTTCCACCTGTGGCAGAGCCACCTGCAAGACGGTAGCTGACTCTTACTTGCCCTGGCTGTATAGCATTCAGATTCACCTTGATCGCAGCTGAAGCGCCTTCAGCCACAGTGCTTGTGGTTGTCTCAAAACTGACCTCGGGAGGGGGGACTCCTGTGTAGAGGTCGTTGTCATCAATAAAAATCGTAGATGAACCAAATCTGACACCATAAGCATCGCTGACTGTGGGAGCACCCACGTTGACGGTGAGAGTCTCCGTGCCTTCAGGTATGTTATCGTTGAGAAGCGTGATATCAAGGTATTCTCCCGTTCGACCCGCCGGAATGGTAATCTCGCTGCTATGCGAAGCAGTAAAATCCGTCCCCTGAAGAGCTGAGCCCCCAAAAGTAAAATTCACGGTTCTTGCAGCAGTAGTGCCCCCTGTCCTGCTAAAGTAAAAACGCAGACCGGTGCTTGTCTCACTAAAATTCTGTAGCGATGTCCCAAGGCTATCAGCGTATGAAACATCCATCATAGGACGATCATTGTCTAGAATCAAAGTGGTAGCTTCCGTTTCAAAACCCAGCGTATATCCTGCTCCGGGCAGTACAGGCACTAGCTCAATGGTTAAAGTTTCTGCATTCTCGTTGTCATCGTCAGAGTTGAGTACCACCGAGATATCTTTGAAGAGATCTGTATCTTCGAAGATCAACTCCCCGGTTTTTGCGGGATCGTATAAGGCCACATAGTCATTCTGGGCAGGCGGAGCTATAGAGCTCGCTCGAGCTGTACTCTTTGCCGCAACCACCTGGTACTTCACCGTAATCGATGGCTGGCGCACTGGAGGAGGGGTTGGTGGAGTAGTTACGGGAGGAAGAACCACTGGGGCAGCTGGACGAAACACCCTGAACGGTCTAACGGTAGTCGTCGATATTGGCGGCACAGGGCCGCTGGTTCCTGCAGGCTCATTGACCGTTAATAATGTACCTTGGATACTAAACTGACTGCCGTCATTGTCGGCGATGGTCACGGTAGCCGTGCTAGAGTCCCCAATCGCATAATCAGAATTAGCGGCTAATTTTAGAATGACTGTTTGCGGCCCTTCCTGAATCGTATCTTGGATAGATTCAATCATAATATCAGCAGTCAGCTCATTGGCCGGGATGACGGCAATGCCACTAACTCTTTTATAATCCGAGCCAGACAGAGCGCTGCCGCCTAGGGAGAAATTGACCACCAAATCATCACTGATATCTACAGCCGCCCTGGAGATCTGGAATCTGCCGGG
>JAPLUM010000686.1 GCA_026397605.1 Verrucomicrobiota bacterium
GGGCATTTGAGCAAAAGCCACTTCAACGATGTGCGGGTAGCGCCGCTTGGCTGCGGTAATGTTTAGCGGCTGCCCAGAACGATGCAGGTATTGAAGGGCGGTGATGAGTTCGTCTTGCGTCATGTCTGATGCTCCAGCGCACATGCCACCACGCTTTGATGCTTCTGGCAAATGATGATCTCAGGGCAATAGAGTTAGCGTGGAGTGGAAAATTGTCGTCAGACTGAAAATAAGCTTGCCAAGAAATGACTGATTCGGGCATAATCCCGATTTATGCCGCAGCCACTTACATGGAATTCTGGGATAAAATGGAATAGCCCAGGGGCCGTATGGGGAGGATCTGCGTCTGAAACCCCGAAACCATTCAACCATTCACCTGTGAAGGTGAGCCACCAACCTAGAGCTATGAACGATCTCTTCCTTAACCGAATCAACATGGGCCGCAAGGTCTTTGCCTGCCTAGATGCACCAGCGCATGAACCGCTGTGGAAAAATCAACCGCCACTGCGCCTGACAACTGCCGTGGCGGAGACACGCCTGGCCTTTGCCGGACTGGAAACTCTGGCCCAGACTCAAGGACAATCCACGACGGGCAGTGCCGCTGACAAACGCCGAGAGGAAGCCGAACTGGAGGACGCGGCCTATGAACTGGCACGTCTAGTGGTGCGCTGCTGCCGTGCTGAGGGAGATGAAGCTGGCGCTGCCACCTACGATCTACCCATCTCTGGCTGGCGGCGGATGCGGGATGAAACACTGCTACAAACGACCCGCAACCTGGAAGCCAAAGCTGCCCTGTGTGCCGCTAGTCCCAATGGCGCTAACTATGGGATCACAGCGGCCAGCGTGGCTGCTCTGAAAAAGGAGGCTGATGATTATGAAAAACTCATCGCCGCCCCAGATGCAGCCATTTCTGGGCGCGCAGCGGTGACGCGGTCCCAGCGCGGGATCTTTGCTGATTTTGAGGCGCGGTTAGAGGAGATCGACGATCTGCTTTTACCCATCCGCCGGACGGCTGCAGGGGCACTATTTTATGCCAAGTATGAGCAGGCTCGGTTCATCACCGACCGTGGGCATGGTCCGGGCAAAGTTGAGCCGCCGCCTGCCGCCTAAATTTCCTGGGCGCTGATCCGAGGTCCAGTCAGCCCCGTGGGAAAAGCCCTCTTCCGCACCGTGACGGAAGGGGGTTTTTTATGTCCTGCGCGGGTAGTGGAGGGCTAAAGGGGCGTTTTTGGGTGAACCGTGTCGATTGCAGATATAAACGCCTCTTTTGCAGATCGTGAAGGGGCCATTGCAGCGCTGTTAACCCTGATTGCAGAGATTTTCGACTTCGTTGCAGCGGCGCGCGTGTCAATTGCAGACGATTTCGATCATTTTCGCAGTGTCTCACTTCGATTGCAGGGGTGTTTGACTCCGTTGCAAAGCAGAGCGCCTCAATTGCAGATCTGCGCCTGTCAGTTTTAAATCGGACAGGGGCCATTGCAGCAAGGCGCAGCGCTGAAGTAGGGCTGGACTTCAAAATCGAAACGCTGCGTGACCTTAGATGCAGAAAATGAGTGTTAGGTCCGTTTGGGCTGTTCGTTCTTTAGACCCACCCTCCAACCATGAAGTTCTACATCGCCCTCTTCGTCACCCTGTTCCAATTGGCCAACGCCGCTGATAAACCCAATTTCATCTTCATCCTCTGTGATGATCTGGGCACGGGAGATGTGCGGTGCCTGAATCCTGAGGGAAAGATCGCGACACCGAACTTGGATCGCATCGCCAAAGAAGGCATGACTTTTACGGATGCTCACACGCCTTCCAGCGTCTGCACTCCGACGCGCTATGGCACGCTGACAGGTCGCTATAACTGGCGCACAAGACTGCAAAGCGGTGTGTTGGGCGGACTGAGCCCGCATTTGATCGAAAACGGGCGACTGACAGTGGCGGCGATGCTCAAGGCGCAGGGCTACCACACAGCAGCCATCGGCAAGTGGCATCTCGGCATGGACTGGGTGATCAAAGATAAAAAAACCGTCTCTGAGCTCACCATCGAGTCCCCAGAACAGGCCTGGAGCACAGACTTTACCAAACCGATGACCCATGGACCTCTGAGCGTAGGCTTTGATCGCTACTTTGGCATCGCAGCATCTCTGGACATGGTGCCTTACACCTTTATCGAAGGAGACAGCGTGACGGTGCAGCCGACAGAAGATCGCGCGCTGGAAATGGTGCAGGGAGAGGCCAAGAAATTCACCCGCAAAGGTCCAGCGGCACCGGGCTTCACAGGTTATGAGGTGCTGCCTACTTTCATCGACAAAGCCGTGGCCTACATTGATGAAAAAGCTGCCGAGGCGAAATCAGGGAAACCTTTTTTCATCTACCTGCCCCTGACAGCGCCGCACACTCCCATCCTGCCAAACCCCGAATGGCGCGGAAAGAGTGGACTGAACCAATATGGCGACTTTGTCATGGAGACAGATGCGAACGTGGGGCGTGTGCTGAAAGCGCTGGATGATCAAGGGATCGCCCAAGATACCGTCATCATTCTCACCAGTGACAATGGCTGCTCACCCAGCGCTGACTACCCTGCCCTGCTGGCTAAGGGGCATAACCCGAGTGGTAAGTATCGCGGTCACAAAGCCGATGTCTATGAAGGTGGCCACCGTGTGCCTTTTCTAGTGCGCTGGCCTGCGAAAGTGAAAGGCGGGCAGACCACAACGCAACTTACCTGCCTCACCGACTT